>JALYLE010000067.1 GCA_030774375.1 Chloroflexota bacterium
ACACCGGCGACCACGTGGTCATCATCAACGCCGCGAAGATCAAGGTCACCGGCAACAAGCTGCAGCAGAAGAGCTACTACCGGCACTCCGGCTACCCGGGCGGCCTCAAGGAGGAGAGCCTCGAGGCCGTCCTCGCTCGCAAGCCAGAGCTCGTCATCGAGCGCGCGGTCAAGGGCATGCTGCCCAGGAATCGGATCGGCCGTGCCATGTTCAAGAAGATGAAGGTCTACACCGGCGCAAACCACCCGCATCAGGCCCAGCAGCCGACCGTCGTCGAGCTGTAGGACAAGGAGCAACGTGAGCACGAACTACCTTTACGGGACGGGACGGCGCAAGACGGCGGTGGCGCGCGTGCGCCTCCTCCCCGGAGATGGCGGCATCATCGTCAACGGCAAGGACGTTGCCGACTATTTCGGCAAGGGCCCAGCCCAGAATGCCCTTCGCCTACCCTTCCGGGTCACCGATACGGAGGGCCGCTTCTCGGCCAGCGTCCTGGTGGCCGGCGGGGGAGCGAGCGGGCAGGCCGGAGCGATCCGTCACGGCATCGCCCGAGCCCTCCTCGTCGCGCTTCCCGATAGTCGTCGCGTGCTGCGTGACGCGGGGCTGCTGACGCGTGACCCGCGCGCCAAGGAACGCAAGAAGTACGGGCTCAAGCGAGCTCGCAAGGCGCCGCAGTACACCAAGCGCTAGGCCGATCCGGCCCCACCGAGGTCGCGATGCGACTCGGCCGCCGCAGCCGGTCTCACGAGGACCCTTTGGTATCATCCGTCGGACGCAGCAGGACCGGCATCTTTCGTGCTTGACGCGATCCGCACGTTCGTCGCCACATACCTCCGAGGATCCCCGACGGCGGTCATCGACATCCTCCTCGTGGCGGTGGTCATCTACTGGATCTTCATCCTCATCCGCGGGACCCGCGCCGTCCGCATCGTGCTGGGCCTCTCGATCCTGTACCTCACCTACCTGGTCGCCCAGGCGCTCGATCTCGTCCTGCTGAGCACGCTCCTCCAGACCGGCGCGGTCGTGGGACTCTTCGCCATCGTCGTGGTCTTCCAGCCCGAGCTCCGCCGGGCGCTCGAGCAGATTGGACGCTTCGGCTCCTTCAACCGCCTCTTCGCCGGCGGCGAAATCGGCGCCGCAGAGAAGGTTGCCCGCGAGATCAGCCGCGCGGCGCGCCTGCTGGCTGGCTCTCGGCACGGGGCCCTGGTAGTCATCGAGCGCGACACCGGGCTCCATGACCTGGCGGCCGACTCTGGCGTGGTCCTCAACGCCGATCTCCGTGCTGAGCTGCTGGTGACGATCTTCTTCCGTGGCACGGCGCTCCACGATGGGGCGGTGATCATTTCGGGCGACCGCATCCTTGCTGCCGGCGTTCTCCTGCCGCTCTCGCAGAACGTGCTCGACTCAGAGCGCTATGGGACGCGTCATCGGGCGGCGATCGGCATCAGCGAGCAGACCGATGCGATCATCGTCGTGGTCAGCGAGGAGACCGGCTCGATCAGCCTCGTGCTCCGCGGCCGGATCGAGCGAAACCTGACCGAAGAACAGCTCCGGCGCCGGATCCTGAACCTGATCAGGCCCCAGGCCCCACGGCGCGCGGTCCCGTTCCTGCGCCGTACCCTGGAGGGCCGGTGGGGCATCGGACGGCCTGCTGAGGAGCCCATCGGTCCGATCGATCCCGAGGCGCGCGTCGTGCGGAATGGCGCCACGCCTGCCCGAGCCAGGCGCCGCACGCCGGCGAAACCGCGCCAGGGCGAGGGCGACGCGCGCTGATGCGCTGGATCCTGCGCAACTGGCACCTCAAGCTCGCGGCCCTCGCGCTGGCCACCATCCTCTATACCGGGCTCGTCTTCTCGGGCTCCTTCACAGAGGGCCGGATGGCTGGCGTATCGATAGAGCGCATCAACCAGCCAAACGGCACCTACGTCACGAGCCAGCAGCTCGCCACGCTCATCGTCGCCTACCGCGTCGCGTCCGACGCGGCGGCACCCGTGACAGTGGACACCTTCGCGGCAACCATCGACCTCTCGAAGTACGACATGCGCACCGCCGGCCAAGCCCAGTCCCTGCAGGTTGCGGTCCGCTCGTTGAACGACGCGGTGACCGTCCTCTCCTGGCAGCCGCAGTCGATCCCGGTGGTGCTCGACACGCTCGCAAACCATCAGGTCCCAGTGGTCGTTGACCACGGGGCGGTGCCGGCCGGACTGGACGTCGGGACACCGACGGTCACACCGGCGGTGGTCACCGTCAGCGGGCCGAAGTCACAGGTCAACCAGGTCGTGCAGGCCGAGGCCACGGTCGCGATCGACAAATCCGGCATCGACGTCAACCAGCAGTTCGACCTGAGGGCAGTCGACGCGAATGGCGCGCAGGTCCCCTCGGTGGAGCTCAGCCAATCGTCCGCGCTGGTTCAGATCTCGGTACGTACCGTCGAGACCAGCAAGACCGTGCCAGTCCGACCAGCCGTGACGGGCAATCCGGCGGTTGGTTTCGAGATTCGGGGAATCGTGTCCGACCCGCCGATCATCACGCTGCGCGGCGCACCGGCGGCGCTGTCCGGGATCACGGAGGTGACGACGCAGCCGTTCAGCGTCAGCGGCCTTGCGGCCACGAAGGCCTTCAAGGCCACCCTCACCATTCCAAAGGGACTGACCTTGAGTCCAGATCTTGCCGCCACGGTCACCGTGACCGTCGCCGTGGCCCCTCAGACCGGGAGCCGAACCTTCCTGGTCGGGGTGACCTGCACCGGCGCAGCGCCAGGGACGAGCTGCCTGCCACAGCTGAGCCAGATCTCGGTCACGCTGGCCGGCCCCATCGCCACTCTCGCCGGATTGAAGGCTGCACAGCTGACCCCCACGCTCGACGTGAGCGGCCTCGGACCGGGCGAGCACAACGTGACGCCGGTCCTCTCACTGCCGGCCGGGATCAGCGTGCTCGCCTTCTCGCCGTCCCAGGTCCCGGTCGTCATCCAGCCAGCCGCCACTCCGTCGCCCGGAGGCTGAATGGGGCGCCTCTTCGGCACCGACGGCATCCGAGGTATCGCCAACGTAGATCTCACGCCCACCCTCGCCTACGAGCTGGGGCGCGCCGTCGGGTACCTGCTCGACGGTGAAGGGCGCTCGGTCGTGGTTGGGCAGGACACCCGCCGATCCGGTGACATGCTCGTCGCCGCCCTGGCGGCTGGCCTCACATCGGTCGGCAGCGACACCGTTGAGCTCGGAGTGGTGACCACGCCGGGCCTGACCTACGTCGCCGCCAGCGGACCGTTCGCCGCCGGGATCATGGTCAGCGCATCCCACAACCCGGCCGAGGACAACGGGCTCAAGGTGATCTCCGGCGGGCGCAAGGTGGATGACGAAGCTGAGGACCAGCTCGAGCACCTCATCTTTCAGGCCGAGTCGCTCCCCAGCGTGCCAAACCCCCGCCTTGGGCGAGTCACCCGCGACGCGGAGGCCATCGACGCGTATCGGGCTCACCTCGTTGAAGCGGCGGGCGATGCCTTCGCTGGGCTGCGGATGGCGGTCGATTGCGCCAACGGCTCGGCGAGCGTCATCGCGCCAAAGCTCTTCACTGACTTTGGCGCCGAGGTGACCGTTCTCTTCGCAGAGCCCGATGGCACGAACATCAACGCTGGCTGCGGGTCCACCCACCCCGAGACGCTCGCCGCCGCGGTGCGTGACGGCAACCTGGACGTTGGCTTCGCCTTCGACGGGGACGCCGATCGATTGATCGCTGCCGACGAGCGCGGTGCACTGCTCGATGGCGACGCGATAATGGGCATCTGCGCGCTCGATCGCCTTGCTGCCGGGACGTTGCGCAACAACCTCCTCGTCGTCTCGGTCATGAGCAACGGAGGCCTCGAGCGGGTCGTTACCGAGGCCGGCGGTTCGATCCTGCGCACGCAGGTCGGCGATCGTCACGTGCTGGAGGCGATGGAGCGCTACGGCGCCGTGCTCGGCGGTGAGCAGTCGGGGCACGTCATCTTCCGCGAGCGGGCGACGACCGGGGATGGCCTGTTGACCGCCATCGAGCTCGTGCGCACCCTGCGCGCCAGCGGCGTGGGCCAGCTCTCGACGCTCGCCGCCCGAATTCCGAGGCTGCCGCAGGTGGTGATAAACTCAGCCGTTCGCCACAAGGACCAGTGGCAGATCGATCCTGAATTCGGGATCGCCGTCTCCCGGGCGGCGGACGACCTGCGGGGGCGGGGACGGATCCTCGTGCGGCCCTCCGGTACCGAGCCCAAGCTCCGGATCATGGTCGAAGGGGACGACCCGGACGAGATCGACGTGATCGCCCGCGAGCTGGCCCGACTCGCCGAGGCGCGATTGAACTAGGGATTGGAGGGCGCCATGTGCGGCATCGTCGGATACGTCGGGCCGCGTGATGCCGGCCCGATCCTGCTGGAAGGCCTTCGCCGGCTCGAGTACCGAGGCTACGACTCTGCGGGCATCGCGCTGCTCACCGAGGGCGGCGAGGTCTTCATGGAAAAGAAGGCCGGCAAGCTCAGCAACCTGACCGATCATCTGAACGGCGGGGCGCCGGCAGGCCACCCAGGAATCGCCCACACGCGGTGGGCCACGCATGGCCGGCCCAACGATGCTAATGCCCACCCTCACGCCGACTGCACCGGTCGCCTTGCGCTGATCCACAACGGGATCATCGAAAACTATGCGCCGATCAAGGCGCGGCTCATCGAGGAGGGCCATCGGTTCCGCTCGGAGACGGACACCGAGGTGCTCGTCCACCTGATCGAGACCAAGTACTCCGGCGACCTGGTTGAGGCGGTCCGCATGGCGCTCAATGAGGTCACCGGCGCGTACGCCATCGGCGTCATGCACCTCGATCATCCGGATCAGATCGTGGGTGCCCGAATGAACGTGCCACTCATCGTCGGGCTTGGCGACGGCGAGGGATTTCTGGCCAGCGACGTCCCCGCGATCCTGGAGCACACCAAGAACGTCGTCATCCTCCAGGAGGGTGACATCGCGGACGTGAGCCCCGGAGGAGTCCGCATCCTTGGGCTCGACGGCGAGTTGGTCGAGCGCGACGTGACGCGAATCAAGTGGAGCATCGATGCGGCCGAAAAGGGCGGCTTCGCGCACTTCACCCTCAAGGAAATCTACGAGCAGCCCCATGCCCTCCAGGAGTCGCTTCGCGGGCGCGTCGCGCCGGACGGCTCGGTCAACATCCCCGAGCTGGAGGCCATCGGCGACAAGCTGTCGACCATTGAGCGCGTCTATGTCATCGGCTGCGGGACCGCGCGCTATGCCAGCGATGTGGGCGCCTACCTGATCCAGGAGTGGGCCGGGCTGCCGGCCACCAGCCAGATCGGCTCCGAGATGCGGTACAGCCCGCCGCCCATCGATGAACGGACGCTCGTGATCAGTGTCAGCCAGTCGGGCGAGACGGCCGACACGCTGGCCCCGACGCGCCTCGCTGCGGAACGCAAGGCGACGGTGGTGGTGGTCACCAACGTCGTTGGCAGCGCGCTGACCCGCGACGCCGACGCGGTCTGCTACCTGCAGGCCGGCCCGGAGATCGCGGTTGCCAGCACCAAGGCATTCGTGACCCAGGTGCTGGTTCTCGAGCTGATCGCCCTCCATCTCGCGCAGCTGCGCGGTCGCCTGACGCCGCACCGGGTCCGTGCCATCGGACAGGCGATGCGCGAACTGCCTGCGCTGGCCGCCGAGACTCTGAAGCTCGCCCCCCAGGTCAAGAAGCTCGCCCGGCGGTACGCCGGCGTGCGCAACGCGATGTACGTCGGTCGCGCACTCGGCTATCCGATTGCTTTGGAGGGTGCGCTCAAGCTCAAGGAGCTGAGCTACGTGCACGCGGAGGGGTACGCCGCGGGTGAGCTGAAGCATGGACCGATTGCCCTGCTCGATCGCGAGACGCCGCTCATCGCGATAGCCACGGCGGGGACGACCTACGACAAGGTCGTGAGCAACATCGCGGAGGTCCGCGCCCGCGAGGCGCCCGTCATCGCCGTGGCGACGATTGGCGACGAGGAGATCGCCCACTACGCGCAGGACGTCCTCTACGTCCCCGAGACGATCGAGGCGCTCGCGCCGATGATCGCCACGCTGCCACTCCAGCTCTTTGCGTACGAGGTGGCCGTCGCCCGCGGCACCGACGTCGACCAGCCGCGCAACCTGGCGAAATCGGTCACCGTCGAGTAGTGAGCCGTCACGAGGTTGGGGTCGATCTGGTCGACATCGATCGGATCGTAAGGGTGATGGGCCGCTACCCGGAACGCTTCAGGCGGCGCGTCCTGACAGATGCCGAGGACCGCTATTGCCGTGGCCGACCGGAGCGGATCGCCGGCCGCTGGGCGGCCAAGGAGGCGGTCAGCAAAGTGCTCGGCCTCGGGGTGCGCGGAGTGGGTTGGCGCGAGATCGAGGTGCTGCCCAACTGGGCTGGCCAGCCGCAGGTCACCCTCTACGACCGCGCTGCGGCGCGCGCCGCGCGGCTGGGGCTCGAGGAGGTCACCGTCTCGATCTCGCACGAGCGCAGCATGGCGGTCGCTGTTGCGGTCGCGCACCGAGGCGACGGAACATAGGTCGATGGCGGTGGGCGAGATCGACCGTGCTTGGGTTGCGCAGCATCTCCCGGTACGCCCGGCGCGGTCACACAAGGGCAGCTTCGGACGCGTCCTGGTGGTGGCCGGGTCGCCTGAGTACGCCGGGGCGGCGATCCTGGCTGGCCTGGGCGCTGCCCGATGCGGTGCGGGCCTGGTCTGCCTGGCGGCGCCCGAATCGGTGGGTCTGCGCCTCCTGGGCGAGGTCCCCGAGCTGACGATGCTGCTGCTGCCTGAAGAGGCCGCCGGCCTCACCGGACCGGTGGGCTGGCGGCGCCTGGCGAGCGAAGCGCTGGCCTACGACGCCAGCGTCATCGGTCCCGGCCTGGGGCGTCAGCCATCGACCCTGCGACGGACGCGCAATCTCGTGTCCGAGCTGCGACGGCCTGCGGTCATCGACGCCGACGCGCTCACCGCGCTGGCCGATGGGGATCGATGGTGGCGCGCCGTGTCGACGCAGCTGGTCCTCACTCCCCATCCAGGTGAATTTGCGCGCCTCACCAAGGCGAAGGAGGTCGGACTGCTGGCCGACGACGACCGCCATCGGATCGAGAAAGCGCGTGAGGCGGCGCTGCTCTGGGGACAGGTTGTGGTCCTCAAGGGCGCACACACCGTGATCGCCGATACCGATGGCGAGACCCGGGTCAGCGAGGTCGCAACTCCGGCATTGGCGACCGCCGGCAGCGGGGACGTCCTGGCCGGCGCGGTCGGGGCTTTCCTGGCGCAGGGCTGCGACGCGATCGTTGCCGCAACGCTCGGCGTGGCGATCCACGGTGCCGCGGGACTCCTGGCCGAGCGACGGATCGGGCGGGCTGGGGCCATGGCCCGCGACATCGCGCACCTGCTCCCCGAGGCGATGGAGTCGTTCCGCGGGGCGCGCTCGAAGTGAGCGAGGGGCCGCCCGCGGCGGCGCGCAGCCCGCATCGGGCCTGGATCGAGATCGATCACGCGGCGCTGGTCGAGAACCTGGGGGTCGTCCGCCGGCTGGCGGGCGCCGACAAGCACGTGATTGGCGTCGTCAAGGCGAATGCCTACGGCCATGGAGCAATCGAGGCCAGTCGGACGCTGCTGGCTCACGGGATGGAACGGCTGGCGGTGGCGACCGTTGGTGAAGGGCTCGCCCTGCGCGCCGCAGGCATCGAGGCGCCCGTCCTCGTACTGTGGGGGCTCGGTGAGCCCGACGCGGTCCCGGCGGTCGAGGCCGACCTGGAGCCAATCGCCACGAGCTTAGCCTCGGTCACGCTCATCGAGCGCGCTGCCGCGGCCGCTGGCCGGCGCGCATCGGTCCATCTCAAGGTCGACTCCGGCCTCGGACGACAGGGGAGCGAGCCATCCGAGGCGGTCGCCATAGCGCTGGCCGTTGCCCGGAGTCGCCACCTGCGACTGGTCGGAACGTTCAGCCACCTGGCGGTCCCAGGTGAAGACGCCGCCTACTCCGATGTGCAGATCCTGCGCTTTGCCCAGGTGCTCGATGCGATGCGCTCCGCGGGGGTGGACCCGGGGCTCGTGCACCTCGCGGCGAGCGGCGGGATCCTGGCCGGCCTTGGTTCCTTCGCCGATGCCGTCCGCCCCGGCCTGATGCTGTACGGGATGCTGCCCGGCTGGGCGGCCGGCGACGACATCGAGGTGCAGCCGGTGCTCTCGCTGCGAGCATTGCCACTCCGCCTCTTCGACCTGCCGGCCGGTGCCGGCGTCGGCTACGGGCTGCGCTATCGAGCACAGCGCTCGGCGCGGATCGCCACGCTTGGGATCGGCTACGGGGATGGCTGGCCGCGGATCCACGCCAATAATGGCGCCGTGCTCGTCCACGGCATTCCGGCCCCGGTGGTGGGGGCGGTCAGCATGGACGGCATCACCGTCGATTTCAGCGAGATCGATGATGTAACCTACGGCGACGAATTCGTGCTGATCGGTGAGCAGGGCGGTGCCCGCATCTCCGCCGAGGACGTTGCAGCCGAGCGACGAACCATCAACTACGAGGTGACGACCGCCCTTCGAGAGCGCCTCCCCCGAATCCATCTTCGGGGCGCGTGAGTCGTGGCGGTCGCGAGAGCGACCGAGCGCATGACACTGCCTACCGAGATCGACGTCTGGCAAGGGAATATCGCGGAGCTCGAGGTCGACGGGATCATCATCCCGGCGAACGAGAGCCTCTTCATGACCGCGCCCATCTCCGCGACGGTGAGGCGAGCCGCCGGCGAGGAAGTGGAACGGGCCGCCGTGGCGCGCGGTCCAGTTGCCCCAGGCGAGGTGGTCGTGACGGGCGGCGGACGCCTGGCTGCTCCCTACATCGTGCATGCGGTGGCCGTGGGGCACGACCTGCAGCCTGATCGTGACCGCCTCGTGCATGCGCTCAACGCAGCCCTCGATGTCGCCGCGCACCTTGCCCTCCGCCGGATGGCGATGGCGCCGCTGGGGACCGAACGCGGCGTGTTTCCACCTCCCGAGGCAGCCGCGATCATCCTGGAAACGCTCGAGAGTCGAGCCGCCCAGGGTCGCGCCCTCCCCGAGTCGCTGGTGCTGGCCGTCGGGGCGGCCGAGGCGCCGACGTTCCGCGCGGCCGTCGAGGCGCTCAAGTTGGCGACCGCGGGAACGGTTCCGGCTCCGTCGGTTGCTGGCGAGGGCGGATGAACGTCGGGTCCGATACGGGTCTGGTCGAATGAGCGTTCGGGTCCGATGAACGTTGCGGCGCCCGCCGCCGCCCAGCCGACCGCCGAGGTCTCGCTGCTGATCGACGTCGGGTCGGCCTGGACCAAGGCCAGCGTCGTGGGCCGAGCCCGAGGCCGCTGGCGGATCGCGGCCAGCGTGGCGCAGCCGACCGCCTGGGGCGAGGAGGCGCTTGAAGAAGCGCTCGCCGCACGCCTGGCGATCGGAGCCGATCAGCGTCTCCGTGATCGCCTAAGCCAGATGGTTGCGGCGGCACCCCGGATCGCATGCGGGACGCCGCGGCGCATCGGCCGGCTGGCGATCGCCGCCGTCGGCGATGCCGACCGGACCGCTGCAGTACGCCGCGCCGCCGAGGCGGCCGGATGGATGGTTGCAACCAGCTCCAGCACCGACGATGGGCGTCCGCTGTCCGAGCGACTCGCCGCCCTGAGTGCCACAGACGTTGATGCGTGGCTCCTCACCGCCCCGAACGAGCTCGTGCCAACCGAGCAGGTGCTCGAGGAGGCGGCGCTTGTCGCCGCCGCACGCCGCGACCGTGGTGGAGCGGTCGTCTGGGCCGGTTCTTCGGCCCTGACCGAACAGCTAGCCGCACTCTTCGAGGAGGGCGCCCTCTCCGCAATCGCGCCGGCCATTCCCGAGGGCGACGGACAGGATGCCGGGTCGCTGGGCGCGGACCTCGAGCATCTGCTCGAGCAGCTCGTCGCTGGCCACGACCGACGGCGTGCCTCCCCGGCAGGCTTCCAACGCGCGGTGGCCGAGCTGGCTCGTCAGGAGCGCCTGAGGATCGGCGGCATCGACTTAGGCGCACACTACGCAACCTGGGTCCTGGCCGACGGGACCGGCGAGGCACCAACCAGTGCCGGCGGGGTGCTCGCGGCCGGCGGCCTCGGCTCGCCCGCGTTCGGGAGCCCACAGGTCGCCGGCCGGCTGGCGCGCCAGATGTCCAGCCACATCGACGACCTGGCGGTGGCCGACGCGTTGCAGAACTTGCGGTCGCGCCCGGGCTCGATACCGAACGGGGAAGACGAGCTGGCGGTAGCCATGGCCGCCGGCCGGATGCAGCTCACCGGCATTGCCGCGACGCCCGGGTGGGGATCCGTTGACGTGCTGATCGGCGCTGGGCGGTTGATCGCGGCCGCGCCGAGCCCGGCGCGCGCGATGGAGCTCATTCTTGACGGGATCCGTCCCGTCGGCGTCACCCAGGTTGCACTGGACTCGGCTGGCGTTCTCCCGCCACTCGGCTCCGTCGCGGGGGACGAGATCGCGGAGGCAATCGGCTTCCTGCGCGACGACCTGCTCGTCCCGCTCGGGACGGCCATCGTGTCGCGCGGCGGCCGTCCCGGACACGTCGCCTTCCGCGCGACGGTGCATCGGGCGGGCTGGCCATCGATGGGTCCGGTTGAAGTGCGGGTTGGGCAGGTCAGCGTTCTGCCGCTCGCCCGCGGCGAGCGAGCGGACGTCGAACTGCAGACCGATGAGAGCGTCAACCTCGGTGCAGCGCGGAGAGGCAGACGCCTCCACGTTCAGGTGAGCGGCGGGTCGGTCGGTCTGGTGCTCGACGCGCGCGACGCACCTGTCCAGCTGCCCCGCCGAACCGACGATCGGCGATCTGTCCAGCGGGCCTGGCACGAGGCGCTCCTCGCT
The DNA here is from genome assembly GCA_030774375.1 of Chloroflexota bacterium. The sequence goes on from JALYLE010000067.1 coordinate 10,889, forward strand.
GAGCCGGCGCCGCAGCGGTCGGTGAAGGAGCAGTGACGTCTCCATGACTTCGCCATGAGCGGACCGTTGGCAACGGGTGGCCCACCCAGCGAGGAAGGGAAGTTGGCCGCCGGCGACGGCGGCGGAGGCGGCTACGGCTCGGCAATGCGAGCGGGGTCGATGTCCGGAGCGCGGCCATCAGACGACCGCGGCCGGGGCGCGCCGCCCGTCCATCGGGTACCGATTCCACCGGGGGCCATCGCTCTCGTGCGAGCCGGCGACGCAGTCGCGCTCGGCGATCCACTGGTCGCTCGTCGAGTGCCGGGCTCGGCGTTCCGCGTGTCGGTTGCCCGCGGCCTCGGCCGCCGACCAGATGGCGACGTCGAACATTTCCTGGTGCATCCGGGGACCCGCCTCGAGGCTGGCGAAGCGATCGCACGCGACTCCCAGGGACGCGAGGTACGGACCCCGCGCCCGGCCATCTTCGTCTCCTACCGCGCCACGGACGGAAGTGCGCTGCTGATCGAGCTGGGGCCCGGACGGCCGCTCGTCGGCCACGTTCGGGGTGGTGTGGTGCGCGTCGCGCCACATGCCATCGACATCGCACTGCCGGGAGTCCGCCTGCTCGGGGTGGGCGGCATCGGCGAGGCGGTGCATGGCGAGCTGATGATGGCGGTCAACCGCCACGACGAGGAGTTGCGCGCTGGTTCCGTCGACGTCTCGGCCGCCGGCAAGATCCTCGTCGGCGGGTCACGGGCATCGGCGGAGACGCTGACGCGCGCGCGCGCCATGGGCGCGGTGGGGGTCGTGCTGGGTGGTGTGCTCGACAAGGAGCTCCGGGACCTCGAGGTGATCCAGCGTCGCCGACGCGACCAGGGCGGCCTGGTGAACCCGTTCGCGGTCGTGTTGCTCGAGGGATACGGCAAGGTCGCCCTTGACCCGCATCTCTTCGAGTGGCTGCGTCAGCACCAGGGCCGAACCGCCAGCCTCTTCGGCACCGAGCGCGTCCTGGTGGTGTACGACGCCAGCGAGCCGCCGCGCCGCGTGCCGCTGGCGCGGGTGGGTGATCGAGTGGTGGCACATGGTCGGCCACATGCGGGGCGAACCGGTGTGCTCGTCGGGCTTCTCGATGAGCTCCACGCCGGGGGCGCGGGAATACCCGCCCTGACTGGACTGGTTCGCTTTGAGGATGGACGCCTCGCCCCGATCCCACTCGCCAACCTGGAGGCCAGCGTCGCTGGCGAGGCTCCGGTTCCCGGCGCCTGAGCTCGTCCTTCCTATACTTGCCCGATGCGCCGACCTGCCGCGGCCACGGCCGCCCGTTCGCCGCGCATGCCCTCGCCTGACGCCTCCGGCGTGCTGACGAGTGACGCGCCCGCACAGACGCATGCGATTGGCCGGGCGCTTGGGAGGGCAGCGGGCCCGGGCGCCTTCGTTGCGCTCCGGGGGCCGCTGGGAGCGGGGAAGACTCAGCTGGCCAAGGGGATCGCGCAGGGCCTTGACGTGCAGACCGTGGTGAACAGCCCAACCTTCATCCTCATGAACGAGCACGTGGGTCGGCTCCGCTTCTTCCACGTCGACGCCTATCGCCTGGAGGATCCTTCGGAGGCAGAGGCAGCCGGACTGTTCGACGAACGCCAAGCGCAGGGCGTGACCGTCGTCGAGTGGGCGGATCGCCTTGACGGGTGGCTTCCTGACGACCGCCTCGAGATCGCAATCGAGCCCGATGCGGGGGTAAGCAACCATCGGACTCTGCGTTGGCGCGCATCCGGGGACGCCGCCGCGCAGCTCGCCGCATCGGCGCTCGTCAAATCTGCGCCTGCCCGGTCATGATCCTGGCCATCGAGAGCGCCTCGACCGATCCTTCGCTCGCTCTCGCCGAGATGGATGGCGCGACGCTCGCTCACGCCGCGTGGTCGGCGAGTGGCAGCCAGGGACGCGAGCTGTTGCCACGCCTGCTCGGCCTGCTGGAGGGCGAGGGCCGCACCTTGCGGGACGTGCATGCGGTCGCCATCGGTCTGGGCCCAGGCTCGTTTACCGGATTGCGGGTGGGGATGAGCCTGGCGAAAGGACTGGCCGTTGGCCTGGCGATCCCGATCATCGGAGTTCCGAGCCTGGTTGCCTGGCTCGACGCCGAGCCCCAGGCCGCAGCCGCGCTGGCGCGTGCCGGCGCGCGGGAGGGGTACCTGCTCGAGCGCGGCGACGGCGAGCCGCAGGTCGTCGATCGCCAACGACTGTCGAATCGCGAGGCATCCGGATCGATCGTTGCTCCCACCGAGCTGGCTGAGGCGTTCGGCCTGAGCGCCTCGATCCAGCCGTCGCGGGCCGCGCTGGCCGTCGCCCGCCTCGCGGCCAATCGCCTTCACGAGCGACCCTTCGGCGACCCGGTCGCGACCCTCGAGCCGGCATATCTGCGTCCACCGCGGGGACTCACCGCGACCCCCGGTGAGGTGCCCGCGTGGCGGTAGCACCGACCTTGAGCATCGAGCCGATGCGCATGAGTGATGTTCCGGCGGTGCACGTTATCGAACGGCTCTGCTTCAGCTCGCCGTGGCCGGCGTACGCCTTTGAGCAGGAGCTGACGGCGAATCGTATGGCGCATTACGTGGTTGCCCGCATCGAGGGCAAGGTCGTCGGCTTTGGCGGGATCTGGCTGATGGTTGACGAGGCGCACATCACGACGTTTGGCGTCCATCCGAACTGGCGGCGTCGAGGAGTCGGCCGACGGATCCTGGTGGCGCTGCTGGAGCTCGCGGTCGAGATCGGTGCGGCGCACATGACGCTCGAGGTCCGGGTTGGCAATGAGGGAGCCCAGGCGCTGTACCGTGGCTTCGGTTTCGACGTGACCGGTCGGCGAGTCGCCTACTACTCCGACGACGGCGAGGATGCCTACGTCATGACCACGCCGAAGCTGACCTCGGACCAGATGCGCCAGGTCATGGCCGCCGCACGGATCCTGCTCGGCAGCTCCGGTCGGGGAGACGCCGCGTGAGTGGACCGCGGATCCTGGCCATCGAGTCGAGTTGCGATGAGACCGGGGTGGCTGTTGTGGTCGCGGGTCGCCGAATCGAGGCGAACCAGGTGGCCACCCAGATCGCCCTGCACGCCGAGACCGGCGGCATCGTGCCCGAAGTGGCGGCACGCCAGCAGCTGCGCTGGATCGTCCCCACCCTGGAGGCGGCGATCGCCGAGGCGAAGGTCGACTGGTCGCAGATCGACGCGATCGCGGTCACGTGCGGGCCGGGACTCATCGGTTCGCTGCTGGTGGGGGTGGCGTTCGCGAAGGGGCTCGCCGCGGCCCATGATCTCCCACTCGTTCCCATCAATCACATCGAGGGGCACATCTACGCGAACTGGCTGACCGACGAGGGGCCGGATCAGCCGCTCGCGCCCGAGCCGCCGTTCCCGCTCCTGTGCCTGGTCGTCTCAGGCGGTCACACCCAGCTCGTGCTGATGCACGACCACGGCCGCTACACGCTGCTCGGCCAGACGGTAGACGACGCGGCCGGCGAGGCGTTCGACAAGGTCGGTCGCCTCCTGGGACTGCCGTACCCGGGCGGGCCCGCGATCAGCGCGGCCGCCGAAGACGCGCGACCTTCGACGCGATTCCCGCGGGCGCGCACCCGTGGCCGCTACGACTTCAGCTTCTCGGGGCTGAAGACCGCGGTCCTGCGCGAGGTTGCGCGCTTGCGCGAAGCAAATGCTCCGATCCCGATCGATGGGCTGGCGGCATCGTTCGAGGAGGCGGTGGTCGATGCGCTCAGCACCAAGACCGTCGCCGCCGCCGAAGCGGAGGCGGTGGGCGCCGTGGCGCTGGGCGGCGGCGTTGCGGCCAACCGCTCGCTGCGCGCCGTGCTGCGCGATCGGCTGGCTCCGCTTGGCCTCCCGTTGCTCGTACCCCCTCCGGCGTGGTGCACGGACAACGGTGCCATGATCGGGGCCGCCGCTGGCTTTCGTTTTGCTGCGGGTGTCCGAGCCGATGCCTCGCTGGAAGCCATCCCCAACCTGTCGCTCCCCTGGCTCGAGGCATGAGCTCGCATCCGGCGCTGAGCGCCGACCGTCTGACACCGCCCACCCCCGGTCAGCTGCGACGGCTGCTCGCCGCCGAGCACCTGCGGCCCCGTAAGGCCCTCTCGCAGAACTTCCTGACGGATGCGGCTGCCCTGGATGCCATCGTGGCCGCTGCGGAGTTGCAGCCCGGCGATCGTGTCCTCGAGGTTGGCCCCGGCCTCGGTGTCCTCACCAGACGCCTCCTGGCGGCTGGCGCATCGGTGCTGGCGGTCGAGCTCGATCCGCGGCTCGCCGCGTGGCTCCGTCGCGAGCTCGCCGAGGTCCCCGGATTCGATCTGATCGAAGCGGACGCGCTCACCCTTCATCCCCGCGAGGTCTTCCCTGCGGAGAGCTTCAAGATGGTGGCCAACATCCCGTACCACATCACGAGCCCGCTGCTGCACGCCTTCCTGGAAGGGGAGCGGCCGCCGGAGGTGGCCGTGCTGCTGGTGCAGGCCGAGGTCGCTGAGCGGGTCGCCGCGCCGCCCGGACAGATGAGCTACCTCTCGGTCTTCGTCCAGAACATCGCGAGCGCGCAGGTCGTGGCACGCGTTCCGGCGGCAGCATTCGAGCCGGCGCCCGACGTGGACTCCGCGGTCCTCCGGCTGCGTCGTCGGGCTGAGCCACCCGTTCCGCTCGGATCGGGTCGCGAGCCGTTCTATCGGGTCGTGCAGGCCGGCTTCCGGCAACGCCGCAAGCAGATCCACAACGGCCTGGGCCGCGAGCTGCTGGTGGGTGGGGGAGCGGTCGAGAACACCCTTGCCGCCTGCGCCATCGATGGTGAGCGACGTCCTCAGACGCTCAGCGTCGAAGAATGGGCGTGCCTGGCGACCCAGCTTGCCCCGCTCCTCAGGAGCGCTGACGCGGATGGCACCGCCCGCGCGGAGAGGCGTGTTGGCCGGAGGCAGGTTGGATGACCTCTCTTCGACTCGAGGCGCCGGCTAAGCTCAACCTCTCCCTGGCGGTCACGGGCAGGCGGTCCAACGGGCTCCACGAGCTTGCCGGGGCATGGGCGCTGGTCGAGATCGCCGACGACCTGCTGCTGGCCCCGGGCGGGACCGGCCTTCGAGTAGAGACCCCCGACGCTGCCCCAAGCGACCCCCCTCTCCCGGTCTCACCAGATCGGAACCTGGCGTGGGCCGGGCTGGTGGCCGGGCTTGGTCGAGAGCCGGTCGATGCGTGCCTGACGCTGGCCAAGCGAATCCCGGTCGCGGCCGGATTGGGCGGGGGATCGTCCGACGCCGCGGCCGCCTGGCGGCTGGGCCGAAGCTGGATCGAGGCCGGTGACGACGCGAAGCCCGATGATCTGCGCCGCCTGGCGCTCATTGGTGCCGACGTCCCATTCTTCGCCGCTCGCCGAGCGTTGGCGTGGGTGACCGGGATCGGGGAGCAGGTCGCCAACCTCGGGGGCGCAACGACCGGTCGAGAGGTGCTGCTCGCACATCCCGCATTCAGCCTGATCACCGCGGAGGTCTTCGCCTCGCTGCGCAAGGCGGACTGGTCGGGATCCGCGGCCGAGCCATCCGCGCAGGTGGGAAGGAACGACCTCCTCGCCGCCGCCCGTCGTCTCCGCCCCGAGCTCGACGACCTCTTCCGCCTCGTCGTGGCAGCGGGGGGCGAGCCGCACCTCACCGGCAGCGGGCCGACGACCTTCGTGCTGAGCGACGACCCCGATCGGATTAAGGCCATCGCAAGCCGGCTGATGCGGGCTGGCGTGCGCGTTACCCGCACGCGCCTGCGAACCGAAGCCGCTAGCATCGAGGCAATGGGCGAGGAGGAGGAGGCCGAAGCGTGACCGGTCGCCACGCGGTTCAGACCGATTCGGCTCCCGCCGCGCTGGGACCGTATAGCCAAGCGATTGCCGCTGGAGGGCTGGTCTTCACCGCCGGCCAGGTAGGAACCGATCCAGCCACCGGCGAGATCGTGCCGGGCGGCGTCGCAGAACAGGCGGAACGTGCCCTGCGCAACCTGGAGGCGGTCCTGGATGCCGCCGGCACCGGCTTCGATCGCGTCGTGAAGACCACGATCTTCCTGAGCGACATGAGCCATTTCGCCGCGGTCAACGAGGTGTACGCACGCCACATGGTGCCGCCCCACCCTGCTCGCTCGACCGTCGCGGTGCGTGAGCTGCCCAGGGGAGCGCTGGTCGAGATCGAATGCATCGCTTTGGCCGGAGAGCGGACGCCGGCGAGTTGACCCCTCCACCGGCCCGCGCATACCATCCGGCCCTGTTCGCAGCGAGGGAGTCCCACCGCCCGTGGTAGCCATCGCGGCCATCGTGCTGGCCGCCGGTCAGGGGACGCGCATGCGCTCGCGCCTCCCCAAGGTTCTCCATCCGCTCGGCGGGCGGCCGATGATCGACCACCTGCTGAACACCTTGGCGCGAGCGGGGATCGAGCATCCGGTGGTCGTGGTGGGGCACGGGGCCGATGTGCTCGAGGAGGCCCTTGCCGGCAGGGCCGTGACGGTACGCCAGGATCCCCAGCTGGGGACGGCCGATGCCGTTCGCGTCGGCCTGACGCGTGTCGCCGCCTCGGTACGCCACGTGGTGGTCACCGTCGGCGACGCGCCGCTCCTCCCCCCGGACCTCTTCCAGCAGCTGCTCCGCGAGCAGGCGGAGGGGGAGGCGGCGATCGCGCTGCTTAGCACGCGCGTCGCGGACCCCACCGGTTACGGGCGGATCGTGCGAGATGAGCGCGGCGGTTGCACCCGGATCGTGGAGGAGGCGGACGCCGATGCGGCTCTGCATCTGATCGACGAGGTGAACGTCGGCACCTATTGCTTCGACGCCGCGTGGCTGCGTGCCAACGTTGCGTCGGTTCCGGCATCCGCCAAGGGCGAGTTCTACCTGACCGAACTGGTGGCAATGGCCGTTGGCGCCGGCAGGCGGGTGAGCGTGGTGATGGCCCCGCGCCCCGAGCTGGCTGCCGGTATCAACGACCGCGTTCAGCTCGCCGCCGCCGAGCAGCTGCTGCGGCGGGAGATCGCCGAGCGGCACATGCGCAATGGGGTCACCATCGTCGATCCGGCAACGACCTGGATCGGCGGCGCGGTCGAGATCGGGCAGGACGCCCGCATTGAGCCGCGCACGGTGCTGAGCGGTGCCACGGTGATCGGCCAGGACGCCGTCATCGGTCCCAATGCCGAGGTGCGCGACAGCCGAATCGGCCCGCGCTCGGTGGTGTGGGCCAGCGTTGTGGAGGAGTCGACGGTCGCCGAGGACGTGGAGATCGGTCCGTACAGCCACCTCCGTCCTGGCTGCGAGATCGGCGCTCGCTGCCGGATCGGCAACTTCGCCGAGGTGAAGAAGAGCCGTCTCGGCGCAGGGACCCAGCAGCACCACTTCAGCTATCTGGGCGACGCCGAGGTCGGTGAGCGCGTGAACATCGGGGCGGGCGCCGTCACCGCCAACTTCGATGGCGTCGACAAGTTCCCGACCGTGATCGGGGACGATGCCTTCATCGGCGTAGCTACGATGCTCCGGGCGCCGGTGACGATCGGTCCAGGGGCGAAGACGGGCGCCGGCGCGGTGGTCACGCGCGACGTCCCCGCCGGCGCGACGGTGGTCGGCATGCCGGCACGGCGCATCGAGCTGCGTCGCCGCGCCTCGGAGTCTGGCCCGGACCACGATCGCGGAGAGGCGACGGCATCGGCCGAGCGACACTCGCAGGGAGGCAGGTCGTCCCGCCCCGATGCCTGAAGGCAGCACTGGCAGCGCCACCGGCAATCCCGTCCTCGACCTGCTGATCGTCGCGCTGCTGATCGTCGGCAGCGGCTTCTTTGCCGCTGCGGAACTGGCGCTCATCACCGTCAAGCGTCATCGCCTGCAGCTCCTGGCCGAGGAGGGCAGCCGCCAGGCTCAACGGGCCCAGCGGCTGGTCGCTGAGCCTGCCCGCTTCCTGGCGACCATCCAGGTGGCGCTCACCTTCCTTGGATTCCTCGCATCGGCCGTGGGTGCGGTCTCCTTCTCGGGCGCCATCGCCGAGGTGGTGCGCTTCATCCCATTGGACGCCATTCGCAGCGCCGCCGGCTCCATCGCTTTCGTCATCACAACTCTGCTCATCGCGATTGTCACCATCATCTTCGGGGAGCTGGCGCCCAAGACGCTCGCGCTCAGCTTCGCCGAGCGTTTCGCACTCGCTGTCGCCGGGCCCATTGCGTGGCTCGAGTGGTTGCTCAATCCGCTGGTCTGGTTCGTCTCACTCATCTCCGGGCTCCTGGTCCGCGCTCTCGGCGGCTCCGAGAAGCCGCAGGCTGGGTACCTGTCGACCGAGGAGCTCAAGCTGCTCGTCGAGACCGGGTCCGAGCAGGGTGGGATAGAGGAGGACGAGAAGGAGATGATCCACGGCGTCATCGAGCTCGCGGATACCAAGGTCCACGAGCTGATGGTGCCGCGCATCGGGATTCGGGCGGTCGAGGCGAGTGACTCGCTCGATGCCGTCCTCGACATGGCGATCCGAGCCGGCCACTCTCGCATCCCGGTCTACGAGGAGAATCTCGACAACATCGTCGGCATCCTCTACGTCAAGGACCTGCTGCCCTATCTCAAGGAGGACGGCCGGCGGACCGAGAAGATCGATGTCCGAGCCTTGGCCCGCCCCGCGGTGTATGTGCCCGAGACCAAGGCCGTTGATGAGCTGCTGCGCGAGATGCAGCTGGCCAAGCGTCACATCGCGATTGTCGTTGACGAATACGGCGGGACCGCCGGCCTGATCACGATCGAGGACATCGTCGAGGAGATCGTGGGCGAGATCCAGGACGAGTACGACACGGAGGAGACCCTGGTCGAGCCGATCGAGTCCGACGAGCTCATCGCGTACCGGCTCGACGGCCGCGTCGCGATGGACGACCTGCGAGACCTCTTCGAGCTGCCCGATGAGGAAGAGGAGGACGAGGAGGCGTACGACACCGTTGGCGGCTTCGTCGTCCATCGGGCGGGGCGCATTCCGCTTCCTGGCGAGACGGTCACGCTCCGTGACGTCACGATCCGGGTCGAATCCGCCGACCCGCGTCGCGTGAGCAAGGTCGTCGCCAGTCGTCCGCGACGAACCGTGGACGAAGCAGAAGCGGCCACCGCCGCGCAGGACGCCGCCGGCTAGCGCTCGAGCCGAGCGGGTGCCTCACGTGGCGATGACGCTCTCCACCAGGCCCGAGAGCTGGGCCTTCACCTCCGAGGGGATCGGGAGCCCCTCGACCTCGCGCAGGACCTGGCCGCGCAGCTCGCGCACCCGGCCGACCCCGTGCTCGCGTGCGCCGCAGCGTTCGAGGATGGCGAGGACCTCGTCCACCTCGTCCGGCGTCATCGGTACGATCCAGTCGCTGCCGGTCCCGTCGCCGGAATCCTGCGGGCTGTACAGCTGGCGGAGTCGAGCGGCATCGGCCTCCGGGGCGTTCGAGAGCGCCCAGATGAGGGGGAGCGTCTTCTTCCGCTTGCGGACATCACCCGCGCTCGCTTTTCCTGAGTCGGCGGAGGTCCAGAAGGTGCCCTTGAGGTCGTCGGCCATCTGGAATGCGATCCCCAGCGTGTAGCCGAACCGGCGGTAGGCTTCGACGACCTCGGGATCGTCCGTCGCCAGCATGGCTCCTGTCTGGACCGATGCGCTCAGCAGCGACGCCGTCTTCTTGCCGATCATCTCGAGGTACTCGTCGACGGTGATATCGACGCGCCGCTCGAATGTGATATCCAGGTACTGGCCCTCGCAGAGCGCCAGGCACGTCTCGTCGTAGATGCGCATCAGGTCGAGCAGCTTCTGCGGTTCGTACCCGGGCGCCTCCATGAGCCGATACAGCGCGAGCCGCGACAGAGCAAACAGGGCATCGCCGGCGTTGATGGCGAGCGGGATGCCCCAGATCGCCCACAGCGTGGGACGGTGCCTTCGCTCGCGGTCGGAATCCTCGATGTCGTCGTGCACCAGGCTGAAGTTGTGCCCCAGCTCGACGGCCGCGGCGCCGGGCAGCGCGTCCTTGTGGTTGCCGGTCAGCGACTGGTATGCGAGCAGGCCCAGGAGTGGCCGGATCCGCTTGCCCCGTGGACCCTCGGGCTGGTCCAGCCCGAGGTGGTAGGCCAGCATCTCGTACAGCGGACGAGCGTGACCGTCGCGCTCCGAGAGGACCGCCTGCATCTCTCCCTCGATCTCGGTGAGCAGGTCGTTAAACTCGGTCCTGATGTCCACCGCCCAAGGGTACCCGACCCAATGAGCCCCCGCGGACGCCTCTACAAGACGGAGGCGATCGTCCTGCGCAGCATGGATCTCGGCGAGGCCGATCGGGTCCTGACCGTCCTCACCCCGCGCCTGGGGAAGCTGCGGATCGTCGCCAAGGGGATTCGACGTCCCCGCTCGCGTCTCGGTGGGGGGCTCGAGCCGTTCAGCGACGTGCAGCTCGTGCTGGCGATCGGCCGGACCTTTGACGTGGTGACCCAGGTGGCGATCGAGGATCCGCACCTGGGCCTTCGCGATGACCTGCACGCCACGGCCGAGGCGTGGTACCTCGTCGAGCTGGCCGATCGCTTCTGCGAGGGGAGCGCCGACAGTCACGATGCCTTCGTCCTGCTGGCCCAGGGTCTCGCCGCGCTCGACGCCCCGGACGGCGCCGTCTCGCGCGAGGTGGTTGCGCGCTGGTATGAGCTCCATCTGCTGGATGCCATGGGCTTCCGCCCCGAGCTCTCGGTCTGCCTCGAGTGCGGCGCGGAGATCGGGCCGGATGGAAACGGGTTTTCGTCGGTGGCAGGAGGCGTGATCGGTCCCGAATGCCTGCATGCGGCACTCGGCGCTGCGCGCGTTTCGCCAGATGCCTTGAAGGTGCTGCGCCACCTCCAACGCAGCGAGCTGACCGCGGTCCTGCGCCTGGCCGTACCGATCAGCATCCTTCGCGAGGTCGAGCGATTGCTGCACTCCACGGTCTCTGCCGTTCTCGAGCGGGAATTGCGGACCCGCGATTTCCTCGACGAGGTCGCGACGCGACGGGCGGCGGCTGGCGTCGTGGCTCCGGCTCCCGGCGCGCATGGCGTTTGACGACGTGCCCGCGGATGGTTCGGAAGGCGCACGAACACCGGAGTATCCAGCGGCCGAGCAGGTGACGCCGTGTCGTCCGTACCAGATTGGAGAACATGCGTCTGTCCTGGGTCGCATGCTCCTCAATCGGCTCTTGATCTCGGCGGTCGTGGGTGGCGCCGTCTCTGCATTGGTGCCGATCGTCCTGCTGGTCTTGGTCGCGCCCCTCCCGTCAAACGCGGGTCTCCTCGCGCTCGTCTCCTCCACGATCAGCTGGCCGATCGCCTTCGCCATCGCGTTCACCATCTGTGACTACCTCCTGGTGCGTGGCCGCCTGGCCAACGCCCTCGGCCTCCTGGCGTGGGCCGGGCAGACGGACGCGGCCGCCTTGCGTGCAGTGACTGGCATCAGGCGCGCAACCGATCGGGCGGCGGCCACCCGCTGGTTGGCCGATCACCCCACCGTGGCCGGCGAGCCGCGTTCCACGGCGGAATGGCGCGCGGTACTGCAGGTCGTGGTCGGCGACCTTGCGGGAGCAGGACGGACCATTGGTGACATGCGGTCGGACACACCTGCGGAAGCCATCTCCGCGGCATTGCTCGAGGCCCAGGTCTCGATCGCCAGCGGGAAGGGCTGGAATGGCGCCCAGCTCCGCGAGGCGGTCGCCGCACTAGCCGATGGTCCGGAGCGGGCGCACCTCGCCGTCGAGGTGGGTGCCCTGGAAGCACAGGCGGCCTGGACGTGCCGAGGCGACCACCTGGCGCCACTTGCCTGGGCCCGACCCTTCGCTGGGTCCCTGGCGAGGGGCGTGATGCTGCGCACCTATTGGGTCCCGCTCGTCGCCATGCTGCTGGTCTCGTCCGCGGCGATTGCGTTCCTCTTCGGAAGCGCGGCGTGACGGTCCCTCGTGCCATCTCGCAACCCGTGCGGCTCTCCCTCCACGATGCGCGCCGACTCGCCGTCCTTGGCCAGGCGCTGGCGGGGGAGCGGCCGCGCTTGGTGGTGGAAGTGGTCGAGCGCCTGGGCCGGATCCAGGTCGACCCCACGGCCGTGGTGGAGCGTGCCGAGCGCCTCGTGCTCTGGAGCCGCCTCGGCGCGTATGGCCGGGACGAGCTGCGTCGTGCGCTCGAGGAGCCGCCTCGCACGCTCTTCGAGTATTTCGCATTCCTGATCCCCGTGGCCGACCTGCCGCTCCATCAGCCGGCCATGCGCCGCTACCCCCGGCCGGAGTACAGCCGTGGTCGCTACATCGGGGAATGGCTGCGCGACAACGCAGCCTTTCGTGCGTACGTCCTCGACGAGCTGAGGGCTCGAGGTGCGCTCCGCTCGCGCGACCTGGACGACCGGGCGGACGTTCCATGGCGAACGGGCGGTTGGAACGACGGCAAGAACCTGGGACGCATGCTCGAGATCCTGTGGCACGCGGGCGAGATCGCCATCAGCCGTCGCGAGGGGAGCCAGCGTGTCTGGGACCTCTTCGAACGCGTTTTCCCGGAGGGTGCGGGTGAGCCGCTCCCCGACGAGGTCGTCGCGATCGAGCTGATGGAGCGGCAGCTGCGGGCCCGTGGATTCGTGGCGCCCGGATGGGGGAGCGCACTCGATTACCGGCTTCCTGCACGTGAGGTTGGCGAAGAGACACTCAGGGCCGATGGCGTGGCCGTGCCGGTGACAATCGACGGCCTTCCCGGTGAATGGCTCGCGCATTCGGAGCTGCTCGCGGCGCTGCAGGGCAGCGCCTGGCGGCCACGCACGACGTTGCTCTCGCCGTTTGACCCGCTCGTCGCGGATCGTGAGCGCGCCGAAGCGCTCTTCGACTTTCGCTACCGCCTCGAGATCTACCTGCCGGCCGCGAAGCGCCAGTACGGGTACTACGTGATGCCGATCCTTGACGGTGACCGCTTGATCGGCCGCGTCGATCCCGCGTTCGACCGTAAGCGCAAGATCCTGCGGCTCAACGCCATATTCGCGGAGCCCGAAGCGCCGATGGATGCAAATGAGCGCGTCGCCGAAGCGATTCGCAGCTTCGCCTCGTGGCTGGGCGCCGAATCCATCGAGCTTCCATCCCAGCTGCCGACCGCCTTCGCCCCAATTCGAGCCGTTCTCGCCTGACCAGTGGTAGCCAGGTCACTGCCTGCCAGTCCGGATTGCGCTACGACCATCGGCGTCGGTCCAGGTTCGATCTCAATCGACGTTCGGCCACCACTCCTTGCCCAATGGCGACTGGAAGCCCATTTTCGGCCCTTGCTGCACCGCCTCCATGGACGTTTGGCTGGCCCTGCTTGCACACCGCGCCCGTTTCTGTCTGCGGTAGACTCGAATCCCCAGCCATCGGTCAACATTCGTCGTACCTCCACGCACCGAAAGGAGCCGCCGCCTCCCGTGCCCGCCCCGAACATGGAGGTGATCGTCAGCCTCGCCAAACGTCGCGGCCTAGTCTTCCCGAGCAGCGAGATCTACGGCGGGATGGCGGGCTTCTGGGACTACGGGCCGCTGGGTGTCGAGCTCAAGAACAACGTCAAGGCGGCATGGTGGCGCGAGATGGTCCAGCTCCGCGATGACATCGTCGGCCTGGATGCCGCGATCGTCATGAATCCACGGGTCTGGGAGGTGTCAGGTCACGTTGGGGGCTTCAGCGACCCCATGGTCGACTGCCGCAACTGCAAGTTCCGATTTCGCGCCGAGGACCTCAAGGGTCCGCCCGGTGAGATTGCCTGCCCCAACTGCGGACAGCGCGGCACGCTCACCGAGGCGCGCCAGTTCAACTTGATGTTCAAGACGAACGTCGGCCCCGTCGAGGACACCGCATCGGTCGCGTATCTGCGCCCCGAGACCGCGCAGGGGATCTTCGTGAACTTCGCGAACGTGGCCGGCACCACGCGCCGGAAGCTTCCGTTTGGAATCGCCCAGATCGGGAAGAGCTTCCGGAACGAGATCACGCCGGGCAACTTCATCTTCCGTGATCGCGAGTTCGAGCAGGCCGAGATGGAGTACTTCGTCCATCCCTCCGAGGAGGACCGCTGGTTCGCCTACTGGGTGGACGAACGCCTGCGCTGGTGGACCGATGTCGTCGGGATCGCACCCGAGCGTCTGCGCCTGCGCCGACATGAGGCGGATGAGCTCAGCCACTACTCGCGCCAGACGACCGATGTCGAGTACGCCTTCCCGATGGGGTGGTCGGAGCTCGAGGGCATCGCAGACCGCACCGACTATGACCTCTCCGCGCATTCCCGAGGGTCGGGCAAGGCGCTCACGATCTTCGACGAAGCCTCTGGCGAGCACATCACGCCCCGCGTCGTCGAGCCGGCGATGGGAGTCGATCGGGCGGTCCTGACCGTCCTGCTCGATTCGTACACCGAGGAGCAGGTTGGCGCCGAGAAACGCGTCGTGCTGCGCATGAAGCCTGCCCTGGCACCGGTGAAGGCGGCCGTGCTGCCGCTGCTCCGCAACCGGCCGGAGCTCGTCGACCGCGGACGGGCGCTTGCCACCGAGCTCAAGCGGCTCGTGCCGGCTGTGTACGACGACACGGCGAGCATCGGCAAGCTCTACCGACGCCAGGATGAGATCGGGACGCCGTTCTGCGTGACGCTGGACGTGGAGACCCTGACCGATGGCGCGGCCACCATCCGGGATCGCGACAGCATGACCCAGGAACGGGTCAACCTGAGCCTTGTTCCGGAGCGCATAGCGGATCTGGTCGCCGGCCGCGCCTCGTGGAGCGGGGTGCCGCGCGAACCCTCGATCGCCGATGGTTGACTCGCACCCTGTTTCGGATGCGTCGCGCGCCGTGGCTGAGGGGTACGACGCCATCGCGGCGCGGTACCTCGCCTGGAGCTCGAACGCCCCGGTACGACTCCGATATCTGGACCTGCTGCTCGAGCTGCTGCCGGAGTCGGCCGATGTCCTTGAGCTCGGGTGCGGCGCGGGGGAGCCCGTCACTCGTCGGCTCGCGGAGCGGCATCGGGTCATGGCTGTTGACGTCTCCGCCGCCCAGCTCGAGCTCGCCGCGCAGAATGCGCCGGGTGCGCAGCTGATCCTGGCCGATATGGCCGACGCGAGCTTCGCCCCGGGCTCGTTCGACGCGGTCGCATCCTTCTACGCTCTGACGCACGTGCCGCGCGAGCGGCACGCCGACCTGATCGCCAGGATCGTGAGCTGGCTTCGGCCGCGTGGCCTGGTGGTGCTCACCATGGGATCCTCCGACAACCCCGGCGCCATCGACCCGGACTGGCTGGGGACACCGATGTACTTCAGCCACTTCGATGCCCCCACGAACCGCGCGCTCGTGCAGCGATCGGGCGTCCGCCTCATCTCCGCGGAGGTCGTCGATGAAGGTGAGCGTGACCCGGGCGCGCGCTTCCTGTGGGTGGTTGGCCGGCGTGACTGAGCTGTCGGCGTTCGCTGAGGTTCAGGCTGCGCTCGAGCGCGGCGACCACGCTGAGGTCCTGCGCCGCACGGAAGCGATCCTCGCCGAGCGTCCCGGCGACGACGCAGCGCATGAGGTCCGCGCCCGCGCTCTGCTGGCCCTGGGACGGCTCGATGATGCGGAGCGCGAGGTGAACGACGCGGTCCGCCTCGATCCTGACGAGATCCGCTACCGAGAGCTGCTGGCCGAGGTACTCGCTGAACGCGGCGCGCATCGGGATGCCGCCGCCGAGTTCGGGCGCCTGGCGCGCAACGATCCAAGCTCGTCGGCCTGGACGCTCGCCGAGGCCAGGGAGCGGCTGGGAGCGGCACAACCGGAGATGGGCGTCGAGGCGGCACGCCGTGCAGTGCGGCTGAATCCGGCGGACGCGGCGGCCCAGCTCGCCCTTGCACAAGGGCTGGCCCGGGTGGGTGACGCATCCGGCGCAATCCAGGCCGCGACGCGGGCCGCGGCGCTGGCGCCCGGCGATCCGATGGCACGCGAGGCGCTCGCGGACGCCCGCTGGTTGGGCGACGATGGCGCGGCCGCCTTTGCCGAGTTCCGCGCCCTGACCGGCGAGCTCGACGGGGGAGACTTGCGCCGTGTCACGCGCAAGGCGCTCTTGCTGTATCGGCAGCACGCCCGCGGATTCGGTGCCCTGGTGGCTCGTGTGCCAGCGCTGTTCAATCTGGCATTTCGCAACGGCTGGGTCCACGTCCGGTGAAGGTTGGGCTCCTTCGCGAGCGGCTCGCCGCGGCGCTGGCGAGTGGGATGCGGCGCCGCGAGCCCGAGGTGATCGCACTCACCGCTGATCGCACCAAGGCTATGGCCGTGGCCCTGGCCGGGATGACCGACGATGAAGAGGTTGAGCCCGAGACGCTCGAGATCGGCACCGAGCGTGCCGCGGCGATTCTCGGCTTTCACCCCGAGCACGTCAGGCGCCTCATCCGGACCGGACGGCTCCGCGCCCGGCGCGTCGGCGGCGACTTTCGGATCCGGGTGAATGACCTCTGGCCGCTCCTCGAGGTGCGGCACCGCGAGCCCGGTCGGCGTCGGCTCCGAGCCCGTCGGTGACCTCGCTCCGGATCGTTCCCTCGGCCGCGCTCGACACCGCCGAGTGGTCGGCGCTGACGGATCTGTGCGTAGCGGCGTTCGCCGAGCCATGGGATGGCTACTGGGAGTCGATCGGGCCGGGCGTCCACGTCCTGGCAGAGGACGCGGACCGCGGCATCGTCGCCCATGCGGCCATCGTGGATCGTCTCCTCTATCCCGGTGACGGCACCCTGCGTGCCGGCTACGTCGAGGCCGTGGCGGTCGAACCGGATTGGCAGAGGCGCGGCCTCGGAACGAAGGTGATGGAGGTCATCAATCGCATGATCGACGAGGGTTACGAGCTCGGGGCGCTGGGTACCGGCAGCCAGCCGTTCTATGCCCGGCTCGGCTGGGTCGTCTGGCAAGGGCCTACCTGGGTACGCCAACGGGATGGACGCCTCGAGCGATCCGCCGACGAGGACGGCGGCATCATGGTTCGCATCACCCCGTCGACGCCGCCGGCGCTGGACCTCACGCTGCCCATTGCGGTCGACTGGCGGCCGGGCGAGGTCTGGTGAGGGTTCGCCGAGGACGATCGGAAGGCCGCGCGAGGGGTGAACCGGTACAATCGACGCTCCCGAGCTCGTAGCGAGGACTGAGCCAGCCTATGGCCGGAACGACCCGCAAACGCGCCGCGAAGCCTGCAGCAGCCGCAGCATCCGCACCATCGACAGCAGCCGCAGCTGCTCCCATTGCCGCGAAGGGCGACGGCAAGCTGATCTACACCTTCGCCGAGGGGAACGCCCAGATGCGCGCCCTGCTCGGCGGCAAGGGCGCCGGCCTGGCCGAGATGACGAACGCCGCGCTCCCGGTGCCTCCCGGCTTCACGATCACAACCGAGGCCTGCAACGCGTACTACGCCGCCGGCAGGACACTGCCGGAGGGGCTGTGGGACGACGTGCTGGCTCACATGGCGGAGCTCGAGAAGGCGACCGGCAAGACCTTCGGCGATCCCGCCAACCCGCTCCTGGTGAGCGTCCGCTCGGGTGCCGCCTTCAGCATGCCGGGCATGATGGATACCGTCCTCAACCTCGGCCTCAACGAGCACACCGTCGCAGGACTCATCCTCCTCACCGAAAACGAGCGCTTCGGTTACGACGCCTGGCGCCGCTTCGTCGCCATGTTCGGCCGGATCGTGCTCGACATCCCGGCGAGTGCCTTCGACGAGCCGCTCGAGAAGCTGAAGGCGAAACGCAGGGCCAAGGCCGATACGGACCTGTCCGCGGATGACCTCCGCGACCTCGCCGATCGGTATCGGGAGATCGTGCGCGAGAAGACCGGCGAGCACTTCCCGAGTGACCCGTACAAGCAGCTCGAGCTAGCCATCCGCGCCGTCTTCGATTCCTGGTTCGGCAAGCGCGCGCACGATTACCGCGAGTTCAACAAGATCCCCCACGACCTGGGGACCGCGGTCAACATCGTGACGATGGTCTTCGGCAACATGGGCAGCGACTCGGGCACCGGGGTCGCTTTCACGCGCGACCCGAACACCGGCGAGAAGCTGCTCTACGGGGAGTACCTGACGAACGCCCAGGGCGAGGACGTCGTGGCCGGGATTCGCACCCCCGCGAAGATCAGCCAGATGCAGGACGAGCTGCCCGAGGTCTACGGGCAGTTCGAGGAGATCGCCGAACGACTCGAGCGCCACTACCGCGACGTCCAGGACCTCGAGTTCACGATCGAGCGCGGCACCCTCTACATGCTGCAGACCCGATCGGCCAAGCGTACCGCGCCGGCGGCGGTGAAGATCGCGGTGGACATGGTCAGGGAAGGGATCATCAGCCGGGACGAGGCGCTGCAGCGCGTCGAGCCGGCGCAGATCGTGCAGCTCCTGCTGCCGCGCTTCGACGAGGCGGCCAAGGCGCGTGCCCAGGATCGGTTCCTAGCGAAGGGCCTGAATGCCTCGCCCGGCGCCGCCACCGGCAAGGCGATCTTCGATCCGGACCGCGCCGTCGAGGCCAAGGCGGCCGGCGACCCGGTGATCCTGGTGCGCATTGAGACGAGCCCCGACGACGTGCACGGCATGCTGGCCGCGCGCGGCGTGCTCACAGCCCGGGGTGGTGCGACGAGCCATGCAGCGGTCGTCGCCCGCAGCATGGGCCTTCCCTGCGTCGCGGGAGCGGAGTCGCTGCGCATCGATTACGCGGCTCGGCGGATGCAGGCCGGATCGGTCAAGGTCGCCGAGGGCGACATGATCAGCATCGACGGAACGACCGGCGAGATCTTCGCCGGCGAGCTGCCCACCATCGAGACGAACTTCGAGGACCAGATCGACCTGGCAACCCTGCTCGGCTGGGCCGATGAGGTCAGGCGCCTCCAGGTGTGGGCCAACGCCGACTATCCGCGCGACGCCCAGCGGGCCCGCGAATTCGGGGCGCAGGGGATCGGCCTGTGCCGCACGGAGCACATGTTCTTCGAGGAGGATCGCCTGCCGACCGTTCGCCGCATGATCCTCGCCGCGACACTCGCGACGGCGGCCAAGCACCGTCGAGACGCCGGGGGCGAGCTGTCGGCCAACGATCGCCAGGCGATCGACGTCTTCGACGCGGCCCTCGACGAGCTGGAACGCCTCCAGACCGACGACTTCGCCGGGATCTTCCGGGCGATGGACGGCCTGCCCGTTGTCATCCGCCTCATCGACCCGCCGCTCCACGAGTTCCTGCCGCCGCACGACGAGCTTCTCGTCGACGTGACGCGCCTGCGAACCATCCTCGACCTTCCAGCCATGGCGGCCGATGGCGTCGCCGATCGCGTGACGCCCGCGTTGCAACGCGGCCTGTCGCGGGTCTTTGGCGAGCGCGATGCGGCGCGCGCAATGAAGCTGATCCGTCGCGAGGGGAGGGCGAGCCCGGTCAACGGCACGCCGGATCGTGCCGCGCTGGAGGCCGAGCTCGCGGAAAAGGCGGAGCTGTTCGAGGCGGTCGATGCGATGCGCGAGCAGAACCCCATGCTCGGGCTGCGCGGATGCCGCTTGGGGCTGCTCATCCCTGACATCGTCAAGATGCAGACCCGTGCGATCCTGGCGGCGGCGACGCGGACGGCCGCCGAGGGAATCACGCCGCTGCCCGAGATCATGATTCCCCTCGTCGGGCACGTGAACGAGTTGGCGGAGACGCGTCGCATCCTCGAGGAGGAGGTAGCGCGAATCGTGGAGGGCGCCGGCCGGCAGGTCGCCTACAAGTTCGGGACGATGATCGAGGTCCCGCGCGGAGCCCTGACCGCTGGCGAGATCGCGCAGCACGCCGAGTTCTTCAGCTTTGGCACCAACGACCTGACGCAGATGACCTTCGGCTACAGCAGAGACGACGCGGAGGGCAAGTTCCTGCTCCAGTACGTCGACCGCAAGATCCTGCCGGTCAACCCGTTTCAGGTCCTGGATCGCGACGGTGTCGGGCAGCTCGTGCGGCTCGCCACTGAGCGTGGACGGGCTGCGCGCCCGGGACTCAAGGTTGGGATCTGTGGCGAGCACGGTGGCGATCCGGCGAGCATCGCCTTCTGCCACGAGGTCGGCCTGGACTACGTCTCCTGCTCCCCCTTCCGCGTCCCCGTGGCGCGACTGGCGGCAGCTCAGGCGGCCCTCGTTACCGGAGAGCCGCGCGACCGCTAGCTGGGCGAG
The DNA here is from genome assembly GCA_030774375.1 of Chloroflexota bacterium. Next base: position 31,020 of record JALYLE010000067.1, read on the forward strand.
GCCCTAGGATGGGTTTGGGCTGGCCGTCTGGGCGCTGGCCGACGGCGTTGGCGTTGGGCTCGGCGTAGGCGATGGGCTCGGGGTAGGCGTGGGGCTCGGCGTAGGCGTGGGGCTCGGCGTTGCCACCGCCGAGGCCGAGGGCTTAGGGCTCGCCGTCGGGCGTGGCGTTGGGTGCGGGGTCGGCTGGCGGGTCGGGAGGACGATCGGTCGTGGGGTTGCGGCCGCAGCGGGCGCGGGCGAGGCAACGACCGACGGGCTCGGCGTCGGCGATGCGCTGGGCGTCGGGGATGGGGTGACAGTTGCCGTCGGACTGGCGCTCGGTCCCGGCGAGCCCTGCGCCGCGAGCACCTGACCGTTCGCCTGGAGCCGATCGGCAATGAGCTGGCCCGCGCCAAACGCGACGAAGCTCAAGGCCGCGGTCGCGCCCAACGCCGTGGCGGCGAAGCGACCGGCTGGGCGAAGGCCACTCGTCCCTCGCTGAGCGACCGGCTGCCACGACGGAAGCGGGGCCCGTCCAAGGTCGATGGCTCGCAGCGAATCGAGCGCGGCGACCTGGCCCATGCAGACCTGGCAGACCCACGCATGGAGAGCGACATCTCGCGGGAGAGGCTGGTCGGCACCGGATTCGAGCCAGGCGATGAAGCGCGCGTGCCGATCATCCACGAGGGGCGCCCCCGCCCATGAGGGCCACCTGCGCCGCTTCGTGGACTCGTTCGGCGATCGGCCCTCGGAGTTCTGATTCGCCGGCCGTTCCGCGAGCTGCGAGGAAGGCTTCCACGTACCGGCGGCGCGCCCGAGCCAGGATCCGGCGCGATGCAAAGGCGCCGCGATCGAGCACGACCTCGAGGTCCAGCGGCGCCAGGCCCTCGGTATCGACCGCCACGAGTGCGGCGCGCTCGATGCCGCTCAGCGCGCCCAGGGCAACGCCGCAGGCTGCGTCCACGCCCAGATCGGAGAGCGCCGCGCGCCGATCGTTGTCGTCTGGCCCCCGGCGGGGCAGCCGTCGCGCTGCGAGACGCAGCACCCGCGCACGCAACCAGGCGGCGGCCCGCTCCGGGTGCCGCAGCGTGGACGCGCGATGCGCGCCATCGGTCAGGGCCGTCGCGGCTATGCGCGCCGCCTGCTGGCGATCGCCGAGCGTAACGAGCAGTGCGAAGCCGTGCAGCCGCGGGCCGTGCAGGTCTCGGAATGCAGCGCGCAGCAGGCCGTCATCGGCACCCTGGCGCGGCAGGACGCTCGCGCTGCTCGTGGTCTCCTCCTGCGCCTCTCGCGATGTGCGTTCCAGTGTGGTAGCGGGGAGTGTAGAGCACGTGATCCAGTCCGCTCCGTGCCGATGGGGTGAACCCGCGAGCCGTATGCGACGTATTGACAGGGTGCTACAATATGGGTGATCCCCTTGACAAACCTCTTGACAAGCGCCTGCGCGCTTGGGGCGCCGCACGCATGACAACCCCGGGCCTCGTTGCTGATATCAAGTCGCGCCTGCCGGTCCTGGACGTGGTAGGGGAGACCGTCGCCCTGAAGCGCGCCGGCTCCGTCTACAAGGGCCTCTGCCCGTTCCACGCTGAGAAGACGCCCTCGTTCATCGTCAGCCCCGATCGCGAGGGCTGGCACTGCTTCGGATGCGGCCAGGGAGGCGACATCTTCACGTTCGTCATGCGCCGCGACGGGCTCGACTTCCGGGAGGCGCTCGCCCGGCTGGCAGAGCGCGCCGGCGTCGAACTCTCCGAGCGCACCGCGCGCGAGGACCGGCGCCGACGCCGGCTGCGCGAGGCACTCGAAGGTGCCATTACCTGGTACCGCGAGGTGCTGCTGCGTACCCCGCAGGGCGAGCGCGCCCGCCAGTACCTGACCGAACGGGGGCTCACTGACGAGACGCTCGAGCGATTCGCCGTCGGCTACGCCCCGAACGCCTGGGACGCGCTCAGCAAACGGCTGCTGGCGCGCGGCTTCAGCGACGACGAGCTGGTCGCCTCTGGCCTGGCCAGTCCGTCGAACCGCGGCGGAGTGATCGACAAGTTCCGTGGACGGGTGATCATTCCGATCCGCGATCAATCTGGGCGCGCGACCGGACTTGGCGGCCGGATCCTGCCCGGGGCCGAGGGGCCCAAGTACCTCAATACGCCATCCACGCCGCTCTTCGACAAGAGCCGGACGCTCTTTGGCATCGACCTCGCCAAGAGCTCAATCCGGCGTGAGAAGCTGACCGTCATCGTCGAGGGCTACACGGACGTGATGGCGGCCCACCAGGCAGGGTTCACCAACGTCGTCGCCTCGCTCGGGACCGCGCTGACCGCGGGTCAGGTTGAGCTCGCGACCCGTTACGCAGACGCGGTCGCGCTCGCCTACGACGTCGACCTGGCGGGCGAGGCGGCGACGCAGCGCGGTCTCCTCGAGGAGCTCGGTCCGAATGCGCCGGTCAGCAAGGTGCGCGTGATTCGCATTCCGGCCGGCAAGGATCCGGATGAGCTGATCCGGACCGATCCGGACGCATGGCGCGCGGCCGTCAAGGAGGCGCCGCCGGTAATCGAATACTTCATGGAGCGAGCTGCAGCGGACGTCGACCTGGACACGGTCGCAGGCCGCCGCGAGATGACCGGGCGAGTCCTCGCGTTGCTGAAGCGTGTCGGAGACCCGATCGAGCGTGCGCTCTATCTGCAGCAGCTCGCGCGCCGCGTGAACGTCGAAGAGCGGACGCTCGCCGATGCGCTGGCTCGGGCTCCGGTCGTGCGACGCGCCGCGCGCGCCGCCGATCGCAGCGACGGGTCGGAGAAGGCGCCCAAACCATCGATCGGCGCGCTGGAGGCTGAGGCACTGGAGCTCATGGTCCGCTACCCGGCTCTTGCCTCGCAGCTCGACCAGGCTCAGCCCCTGCCATTTCGGTCGGCGGTCGCCCAGCAGCTCGCCGCGGTGCTCGCCGCGAAGGCCCGCGCCGGCAACGGGGAGGCGGTGACGCTCGAGACGCTCGTCGCGGAGCTCGATCCGGCGACGGCCGGGCTGGCCACCGAATTGGCTGCCGGCTCCGGCGCACATGACGAGCCGCCGCTCGAACTGGAGGCCGCCGAGGAGACGTTGCGCGTCTGCCTCCTACGCCTCCGCGAGGAGCGGATCGACGAGGCACTCCGCGACGGCCGACTGCTGCTCGAGGACGCCCAGCGCGACGCCGACGGACCGCGTCTCGCGGAGATTGAACAACGAATTGACCGACTCGGCCGTGAGAAGGCCGAGGTGACCAGAGCGATGCGAACGCCGGCGGATCTCGCCGGGACGAGGAGGTAACGCGTGGCGACCACCACCCCAGCCAGGAAGCGAACAGGCCCAGGACGTGAACGCGGGGCACAGACCGCCGAGCCAATCGACGCGGCGCAGTCTGCCGCGCTCGAGGAGCTGCTGACCCGAGGCCGTGACGAGGGCTTCATCACCCATGACCAGATCCTCGAGGCAGTTCCGCAGCCGGAAGAGCATCTCGGAGCTGTCGAGGACCTGTACGCGGCGGCCGAGGAGGCCGGCGTCGAGATTCTCGATGCCGAGAACAACCCCACCTTTGCCGATGTCGAACCAGACGAGGCCGAAGTCGAGGTCGGTGCCGCCACGGCCAAGCCGCGCGAGGCGGAGGAGGATCTCGAGGCGCTCGCCGCGGACCTCATCGGTATCGACGACCCGGTCCGCATGTACCTCAAGGAGATCGGCAAGGTCGCGCTGCTGACCGCCGAGGAAGAGGTGGTCCTGGCCAAGGCGATCGAGCTTGGCGAGCAGATCGTCGAGTACCCGGCTCGGGCGCTGACCAACCTCTATACCTGGGTCAGCACCAATTCCGAGCCGAAGGCGCGCGCGATGGCCGCGATGCGCGCATTCGACCTTCCCAAGGAATCGCCGCGCGTCACCACCGACGCCATCGACTGGTGGGTGAAGCGGCGCAACGAGATTGCGGGCCCGGGGGTCAAGTTCAGCAAGGCCCGCCGCTCATCCGACCTGGACGACGAGGCGCGCAATCGGCTTATGCAGGCGGAGTCGATCCTGAAGCTGTTCGACAACGACCATGGCCAGGGCCTGAAGGACGCGATCCTGTTTGGGCACAGCTATCGGTTCCGACCCCTGAGCCACGCCGGGGCGCCGGAGCTGTACGAGCTGGAGCGCTGGGCGCGCGAGACGGCGCAGATGATCGTGCAGGCCTACATCGAGGACGGCAATGACGCGATGTACCTGCGCGAGCTCGGCTACGACCCGTCGCTGCCTCTCGATACGCCCCTCGAGCGACGCACCGGGCGGCTCATCGAGCAGGGGGTCGACGCTCGCAAGCGTCTGACCGAGGCGAACCTGCGCCTGGTGGTCAGCATCGCCAAGAAGTACATCGGACGCGGCATGAGCTTCCTGGATCTCATCCAGGAGGGAAACATCGGCCTCATCAGGGCAGTCGAGAAGTTCGACTACGAGAAGGGCTTCAAGTTCAGCACCTACGCCACGTGGTGGATCCGCCAGGCGATCACGCGGGCCATCGCCGACCAGGCCCGCACCATCCGCATCCCGGTCCACATGGTGGAGACCATCAACCGCCTCATCCGGGTGCAGCGCACCCTGCTCCAGGAGCTCGGGCGCGAGCCAAACATCGAGGAGGTCGCGCGGCGCATGAGCCGCGACGAGATCGTGCGCGAGCTGCGCGAGAAGATCAGCACCGAGAATCAGCGCAAGGGGATCCCGCCGCGCGAGCCGACCGAGGAAGAGGTCGACGAGCGCGAGGCCACCGGCCCGCAGGCCGTCAGCCCGGAGAAGGTGCGCGAGATCATGAAGGTCTCCCAGGAGCCGGTCAGCCTCGAGACGCCGATCGGCGAGGAAGAGGACAGCCACCTCGGTGACTTCATCCCCGACCTGGCGTCGGTCGCGCCGGCGGACGCCGCCAGTCACCAGCTGCTCAAGGAGCAGGTCGAGGGCGTCCTCGATTCGCTCACGCCGAGGGAGCGGCGCGTGCTCCAGCTGCGCTTCGGCCTGGAGGATGGGCGGTCGCGGACTCTGGAGGAGGTCGGTCGCGACTTCAACGTGACCCGCGAACGGATCCGGCAGATCGAGGCCAAGGCGCTTCGCAAGCTCCGCCACCCGAGCCGGTCGCGCAAGCTCAAGGACTACCTGGAGTAGGCCTTGGCGGACGCCGGCCGATTACCCCACGTAATCCAACGGCAGTCGAGCCGAACGGTCCTTTGACCCTCTCGGCGGACGGCGTCCCATTACGCCGCGTAATCCAATGGCAGTCGAGAGCAGCCATGGCGCCGTCCAGGCGAGATCTGGCGGCCCGCTCATATCGGTGTGGATATCAGGCGGCCACCGACG
>JALYLE010000068.1 GCA_030774375.1 Chloroflexota bacterium
GGCGTCACCCGGGTCGCTCTTGCCGGCGCGCCGCGTCCGCAGCCGCTCGCGGTGGCTGAGCTGCGGCGGCACCTCGACCGCCGTCTCCCCGGCGGCGAGCAGGAACCGGGCCGCGGCGGCGCCGTACCCGGCCGAGCCCTCGAGCCCGATCCGATCGATGCCACCGTGCTCGCGGATCCAGGCCAGGAGCGCGCCAAATCCCGTCGGCTGGTTCGGGAACGTCGCCTCGGCCAACACCAGGCCGACGTCGTCGATCAGGCACGCCGCGAGGGTCGCCTTGTGGGTGTCGATTCCGACCACGCGCATCGTCTGCTCCTCCACGCTGCGGGTACGATGGGCGCGGGCCAGGCGGGCAAATGTGCGTTGAGGTAAGAGTCACGCTCCTGACTTGTTTGAATGTGCCCAGCATCCGAGCCATTCGGGCTCTAGGGTGCGAGGTCGGTGACCGGCTGGCTCCCACGCTCCTTGCCCACCCACCAGGTGTGGCTCGCTCATAGCGTGCCGGCCGGCCGCCGACCGCCGTCGGCGTGGCTCGATAGAGGCGTGAGGCGCTCCCCGGAATTCAGGTTGCCCGCCGCGGTGATCCACGTCCCCGTCATCGGAGGAGGCTGCGCGTGATCACGATCGGGATCGATCCCCACAAGTCGTCGCACACCGCCGTCGCGCTCGACGAAGCAGGTCGCGTTCTCGGTGAGCTCCGAGTTGCCGCGACCAAGGCCATGCTCGAACGGCTCCTGCACTGGGCCGAGCGCTGGCCCGAACGGATCTGGGCGGTGGAGGGCGCCACCGGTCTCGGCCACCTCCTGGCGCAGCAGCTCGTCGCGCGCCAGGAGACGGTCCTGGACGTGCCGGCGACCCTGGCGGCGCGGGCTCGGCTGCTCGCTCGGGGCCATGGGCGCAAGACGGACGGCATCGACGCGGGCAGCGTGGCGAGGGTGGCCCAAAGCCAGTCCGATCTGCGGCGCGTCGGTCTCGAGGACCACAGCGGCGTGTTGCGGCTCCTCTCCGATCGCCGCGATGAGCTCGCCCAGGCGCGCCGCACCGTGATCAACCGGCTCCATCGCCTGCTCCGCGACCTGCATCCTGGCGGAGCACCGACCGAACTGTCGGCGGAGGCTGCCGCGAGACTCCTCGGCCGGATCCGACCAGCGGCCGTCGTCGACCTCGAGCGCAAGGCGATGGCTCGCGCGCTCCTCACCGACCTTCGGCGGATCGACCGGGCCCTCGTCGAGAACCGCACCCGCTGCGCCGCCGCGGTGATGGCCAGCGGCACCACCCTCACAAGCGTCTTCGGCATCAGCGACGTGCTGGCGGCCAAGATCCTGGGCCACGCCGGCGACATCAGTCGGTTCGCCTCGTCGGACCACTTCGCAAGCTACACGGGCACGGCGCCGATCGAGACCTCCAGCGGCGAAGTCACGCGCCACCGTCTGTCCCGGAGCGGCAACCGCTCGCTCAACAACGCGCTCCACCTCGCGGCGCGGGTCCAGACGATGCACCCGGGAGCCGGACGAGACCACTACGAGCGCAAGCTCGCCGAACACAAGTCTTCGCGCGAGGCGCTTCGGAGCCTGAAGCGCCAGCTCGCGAAGGTCGTCTATCGCCATCTCGTTGCCGATCGCGAACATGACCTGGCACTGGCCGTTTGACATAGAGGCGCTATGAAGCCATGCCTGGCCCGCTCGTCAGCGAGGACGGGGGCACTTGTCACTGAAGCCAGCGTCGCCGCGGCACATTCACAACGAGCCACCCGCCCTCGTCGACGACACCTTCGCAGACCCGCGAAGGCCACGCCTCACCCTACGCACATTCACCAACGCTGACCGATGATCATCCACAGTTCCCAATTCGCGATCTGGCTACTGATGGGCATCGTGCCAAGCGTGGCAACGAGTCGAGCCTGGTTCGAGTTCCTTGAAGCCGAGCTGGGCGGGCGAGACGCGATGCATCGCTACGCCGGCGGAATCCCATTTCGCCGAGGGGGGCCAAGCTTCTTCGAGCCCCGCTTCCTCGAATTCATGGTCAGATCGCAGCCAACAGCCGAACTCGCCAGGCTTCAACGCCGATTGCAGGTCCGCGTCCTCGCCCTCCTCGTCGTCGGCGTCGCCGG
>JALYLE010000069.1 GCA_030774375.1 Chloroflexota bacterium
TACAGCCTCTCTTCGATCAGCTTCTCGGCCGTGACCCGTCCGGTGGGGTCGAAGCAGCTGTATTCGAAGAGCTTCTCGTACTCCAGATCCACGTTGTCCTGGCCACCACGGTTCTTCTCGACCGTCACCACCACCCAGTCGCGGTAACGCTGGGCCTGATAGGGATTGAACTCGATGTTGACCTTAGCGACGATGTGGTACTTGTCGTTCATGATGAGGATGATGTCGCTCTCGTAGTTGAGGGCACTGCTGCCGCGCAGGTGATGGTTGCGCAGGCGCTTGGCTTTCAGCCCCTCACGGTCGGCGGCAACGATGGCGATGACCGGGATCTCGAGAGCGAGTGCGATGTCCTTGAGGCCATTCACCACCCTGGTGACCTTCTCGGCCTCGTCTGCCGGCTCGGGAATGACGGGCACCTTCTGCAGGTAGTCCACTACGAGGACAACGCGCTGGCCGTCCGTGGTTCGCGCATCGGCGACCAGGTCGCGGATGTTCTCGATGGTGCTCGAGGTCGCCGTGCCGCGCATCAGGTACAGGTTGCTGCCGTATCGGGCGATCCGCTCGAGGCTTGGGCGCAGGCGCGGGTTCGCGCCCAGCTTCGCGCGTGTGCCAGTCTCCGCGGAGGCCGTGTAGCTGCCCAGGACCTCCTTCTTGACGTCCTGGATCTTCACCGCGCCGCTCTTCTGCGGAAGGTGCGCGAGCGCCGATTCCATGGCGATCAGCCGCTGGATGAGGTACTCCTCCTCGTGCTCGAAGCAGATGTAGAGCACGGCTCCCTGACCGCCAGCGGCGATGTTCCGGGCCATCTGGAGGGCCATGGTCGTCTTCCCGGCACCCTGTGCTCCACCGATGAGCATCAGCTCCCCGGGGCGCATGCCGCCGCCGATCGTCTTGTCGAGCGGAACGAAGCCGGTCGCGGTGGGCTGGAACTCCTCGATCTTCCCGGAGGCGATCCGCTCATTGAGGCTCGTCAGCACGTCGAGTGCTGAGCGGGGGGCGAGCGTTCCCTCGCCGGCATCGAGCTTCCAGTTCGGCGCTTCTGTCTGCGGGGCGAGCGTTTCGTCGATCATCGGGATGACAGGCTCCCCTGGTGCTGGCTGGGTACGGGGCATGTGTGCCAGTACGCAACGGAAGCGAGTATACGATCCTGCCTCCTACCTCGAAATGACCCGAAAGGCCCACTGAACCGATGGCCGATGCGGGTCAGCAGTAACCCGCCAGCCGACGGCCCTGGACAGCCTCGAGGCCCGGCGATTGCTCGTCGGGCCTCGTTTGCAGTTTGGAACGGGATTGAAGGGGCTTATGCCGGCTGTGGTGCTGGGCCTCGTCGCCGACGCGTCCCCGTTGGAGCGGGCTCTTCCCCGGCTGGCTCCTCGTCCGCGGCCGGAGCCTCCGCCTTGCGGGTCCTGACGCCGGTCCCCCGCGGTGGCAGGACGCCGGCGAAGAGTGCCTCGAACTCCTCGCCCTCGATCGTCTCCTTCTCGATGAGGAGCGCCGCCAGCCGGTCGAGCACGGGGCGCTGCGCGGTGAGCGCCTCGCGCGCACGCTCGTAGGCGTGGTCGATGATCTCGCGGACCTCGGCGTCGATCTTTGCGGCGACCTCATCGGAGTAGTTGCGCTGCTCGCTGATCTCGCGGCCCAGGAAGATCATCTCCTCCTTGCGGCCAAAGGTCAGCGGGCCGAGCTTGTCGCTCATGCCGTACTGGGTCACCATCGCGCGGGCGAGGTTGGTCGCCTTCTCGATGTCATTGGTGGCGCCGGTCGTAGTGTCGCCAAAGACGACCACCTCAGCGACGTGGCCGCCGAGCATGCCGGCGATCTTGTCCTCGAACTCGGTCTTCGAGTGGAGGTATCGGTCCTCCGTCGGAAGGCTCATGGTGTAGCCGAGTGCCATGCCGCGCGACACGATCGTCACCTTTGTGACCGGATCGCACTTGGGGAGGACGCGCTGTACGACGGCGTGCCCACCTTCGTGGTAGGCGATGATCTCCTTCTCGGCCTCGGTGATGATTCGGCTGCGCCGTTCCGGTCCCGCTACGACCCGGTCCAGCGCCTCGCTGAACTCGCCCATCGTCACCGACTTCTTGTTGCGACGAGCGGCGAGGATGGCCGCCTCGTTGACGAGGTTGGCGATATCGGCTCCGGAGAAGCCCGGAGAACGGCGGGCGAGCTCATCGAGGTCGACCGTCTTGTCGAGCGGCTTGCCCTTGATATGGACGTTCAGGATCTCGCGCCGCCCCTTGATGTCGGGACGATCCAGGACCACCTGGCGATCGAATCGGCCCGGGCGCAGGAGCGCCGGGTCGAGGACGTCGGGGCGGTTCGTGGCCGCGACCACGATCACGTTGGTGTTCGTGTCGAACCCGTCCATCTCGACCAGGATCTGGTTCAGGGTCTGCTCGCGCTCATCGTGCGAGCCCCCCAGGCCGGCGCCACGCTGGCGCCCGACCGCGTCGATCTCGTCGACGAAGACGATGCAGGGCGAATTTCGCTTTGCCTGCTCGAACAGGTCGCGGACGCGGCTGGCGCCCACGCCCACGAACATCTCCACGAACTCCGAGCCGGAGATGCTGAAGAACGGCACACCCGCCTCGCCGGCGACGGCACGGGCAAGGAGCGTCTTGCCGGTTCCCGGCGGGCCTACCAGCAGGACGCCGCGCGGGATACGTGCGCCGAGTGAGTTGAATTTCTCGGGATACTTCAGGAACTCGACCACTTCGGTCAGCTCCTGCTTCGCCTCGTCGACGCCCGCCACATCGTGGAAGGTGACGACCGTCTTGTTGCCGAGGAACATCCGGGCGCGGCTCTTGCCAAAGCTCATCGCCTGGTTATTCGTGCCCTGCGCCTGTCGCATCATGAAGAAGATGAAGGCGCCGATCAGGAGTACCGGCAGGAGCGAGATCAGCAGCGTGGTGAAGATGCTTCCAGCGGCGCTCTCCTCGACTGGGTTGTAGGTGATCTTGTTCGCGCACTGCGCCTTGTTGGGCTCACCGGCGGCGGCGCAGATGTCCGCCTGGACGTCCACGTTGCCGGTCGCGGGGGCCGTCGACGTCTGCGCCGGCGATCCGTCGGTGAAGGCCACCGTCAGCTTGGTGCCATCCTGCTCGACCGACTTGACCTTGCCAGCGGCCGAATCTTTGAGGAGCTGGCTGTAGGTGTAGGGCGCGGTCGGATTGTTGTCGACGATGTAAGTCCAGAGCAGCGCGAGCCCGAAGACGGCAAGGACGACGAGCACGACGCTGTTGCGGACGAGTCGGCTGCTCAAGGTTGGTCTCTTCTAGCCTCCATGAGGGGGTCGGCGATCGACCGATGCCATCGGTCATCACCTGCCTGCGACGACTCGCAGGCCGGGTCAGTATAGGTGGGCCCGCTTTCGCTCACCAAACACCCGATGGGACCCCCATGGGGATGACCCAATCGGCGCCAGTGGCTCAGGGTTTCACTGACTATACGTGGCGGTGATACCGATGGGTCATTCCGGCTCGGTGCCAAAGCGGATGCGGCGCCTGCGGATGGTTGCGGTACGGCCGGCCCCCAATTCGATCGTCACCCCGCCCCGAGTCCCGCGCGCGGCTGCGTCGAGCGCGTCAATCCGCTCCGCGGCCGGCGCAGGATCGCCGGCTGCGAGGCGCAGAACCCGACGAGCCAGGGCCGGCGCAGGGGGGTCGGACCAGTCGACCAGGCCGTCGGGTCGGCGACGGCTGGCGAGCGCCGCGGAGGCGATGGCATCGAGGAGGTCGTCGTCGTCGGCGAGAAGGCGCGCCAGGCGGGAGACCGACGGGATGGCGCCAGCGTGCAGCCGCTCGAGCGCCGGAACCAGGTCCGCCCTGGCCCGATTGCGCGCGAAGGTCAGATCGGCGTTCGAAGGATCATTTCGATAGCCGATTCCGGCGGCGTCGAGCGCCAGGCGCAGGTCCGCTCTTCGGGCCTGCAGCAGGGGGCGAATGAGCCTGCCACGCCGCTCCGCGATTCCCCGCAGGCCAGCTAGACCGCTGCCGCGCGCGAGATGGAGCAGAATCGTCTCGACCTGGTCGTCGGCGGTATGCGCGGTGAGGATCAGGGCACCGGTACCAAGGCCGTCGGCGACTGCATCGAAGAATGCGTAGCGCGCCTGGCGCCCGGCCTCCTCGAGCCCGTCACCGGACGACGCGGCGAGCGCGGCGACATCGGTCCGGCGCAGCTGGCAGGGCAGGCCCAGCCCCTCCGCGGCATCCGCCACGAAGCGGGCATCATCGGCCGAATCCGGTCGGAGGGCATGGTCGAGGTGCGCAACGGTGAGGCGCCAACCGGTGTCCCGGGCAACCATGGCGCTCGCATGGAGCATCGCAGTCGAATCTGGACCGCCCGAGACTGCGAGGACGAGGGGCACGCCGTCAGCGATGCGCAGCCGCGCGCTGGCCTCGCGCACGACATCGCGGACGCCGCCAAATGGATCCCGGGTGGGTGAGCTGGCGGCGGGTGGCGGATCCGCGCCTCTCGCCCGCTGTGGTCGCTCACGTCGCCGGGTTGTGCTCACGTCTGCCTCCTAGCGCGCCCATCGTGAATGATGGCAGGAGGCGTCAGAGCTGACCGATCACACCCTCGAGACGCGCCTCAAAGAGCCAGAGCAACGCCCCGATCAGCACAAAGCAGATCAGTTCCATCACGGCGTACGGCATCAGATGCCCGGCGTAAGCGGCCACGAACAGCCCAGCGGTGACGACCAGGATCGAGATCGACAGTCGATCGAAGCGGCGTCCGAGGTCACCCACCGCCAGCCGGCCGCCGAGGACGGTCGCAATCAGCATGATGGGCGTCGCGAAGCCCGCGAGATTGTGGATGAGGTGCGGGAGCTGTCCGTCGTTGCGGAACACGCCCGCCAGCCCAACCGCTACTCCTGCCCCAATGAAGCCGATGCGCAGCAATCGGCTGGCGCGCCAGCTCAGCCGACCCGCGGACCGCAGGCCGGCAAACGTGCCTTCCAGGGAGATCGCGAGAGCCACGAGGATCAGCCCGATCGCCACCAGTGTGCCGTTGAGGATGCCTGACGCTCCGGCATCGCTTCCGAGTCGGCTGAGGCTCAAGTGAGTCAGCCAATCGGTCTCCTTGGCGTGGATGATTGCCAACCCGCCGCCGATCACGCCAACGAGCGTCATGGCCATCAGCCAGGTCCGTGGCGAGCGGGGCAGGCCAACCAACGCCGCCGTGCTCAGGAAGGCGTGGGAGGCCCTCGGTCGTAGCCGTGCCTGCACGCCGGCATGTCACCCGAAGCGGTCCGTGACGGCGATAGGACCAAAGTCCGAGCGGGCTTTACGGG
>JALYLE010000070.1 GCA_030774375.1 Chloroflexota bacterium
CCGCCGAGATCACGAGAGCCTCGAAGGGCTCGGTCAGACCGTGGCTGGCAAGGCGGTCGCGCAGGTTCGACTCCGCGTTGGAGATGACCGCAAGCCGATACCCGGCCGACCGTAGCCGCCCCAGTGCCCCCGGGACCTCTTCGCGAAGGACGCTCCACATGTTGTTGCGGATGTGCTCTTCCTCGAAGTCGTGGGACGCCGCTGCCACTGCCTCCGGCGTGTGCGGCACCCCCGAGACTTCGACGACCCACCCGAGGTATCCGTTTGGATTCGGCAGTGAGCCCGTCCCCAGCAACACGGCCTCGTTATCCATCTCGCGCTTGGCCACCGCCTCCGCGGCGGCCAGGGCCGCCGGTGAAACGGCGATGCCGTGTCGGGCCAGGATGGCACTCCCACGCTGCCAGTCGGGCTCCAGGAGGACTCCGCCCGCATCGAGGAACACGACCTCCACGGCCGCAACATCAACGGAACGTATCGGTCGAAACGATCTCAGCGGGTTGGCCGCTCCCGATCGGACATCTCCAGGATGTCGAGCATCGGCAGGTCGCGCTGGTAATCGCTGAATTCGAACTCCGGACCGCATCGCAGGGCATCGTACGGACACGCATCGGCGCAGATGCCGCAGAAGATGCAGCGGCTGACGTCGAGCTGGTACGTCTCCAGGATCCGCGGCCGCGGCATGAGGGCGCCCACCGGGCACGTCTCGGCGCAGCGACCACACGACACGCACGGCGTCTCGTTCAGGGACACGAAGTCAGCGGTCGTGACCAGCGAGTCGAAGCCCTTGCCGATGAAGTCGTAGCAACCGGCGCCCACGATGTCCTTGCAGACCTGGGCGCATCGGCCGCAGTCGATGCAACGGGAGTAGTCGCGCAGGATGAAGCTGTGCGTCTCGTCCCGACCGTAGCCATGGTTGATTCCGACGTAGGGGTTGTCCTGGATCGACCGCTCGTCGATCGCCATGTTGAGCGTCGTCTCGTACTCGATCGCCGCCTCACGAAGGTCGCAATGGCCGATCGCCTCGCAGGTGCACTGCAGGCAACGTGCCGCCTCGCTCATCGCCTGATCGTGGGTGTAGCCGAACTCGTACTCGTCGAAGTTCGTCTTTCGCTCTTCGGCGCCCAGCTTGCCCATGATCGGCTTGGGCTCCTTCACGTCGTCGGTGAAGGGCACGATGGTCAGGAAGCTGGGGACCGGCTCGGTGACGATGCGGCGCACCTGCGGGTCGTCCAGGTCGTGGCCGCGCAGCCAGTAGTCGATGGCATAGCTCGCCTGCCGGCCCTCGCCAATCGCCTCGACGACGGTCGTTGAGCCCGTTCGCACATCGCCCGAGACGAAGACCTTGGGCAGGTCGGTGCGATAGATGCTCTCCTCCGCGACGAGCGTTCCCCGCCGGCTGATCTCCAGCTTGGAGCGAATCTCCTCCGGCTCGGCCTCGACCCAGGCGAGCTCGGGTCCCTGACCGATGGCGGCCAGCACGGTGTCGCACTCGACGATGAACTCGGTGCCGGGCATCGGCTCGGGACGGCGGCGACCCTTCTCGTCGGGCGCGCCGAGCTTCATGCGCTGGAATTCGACGCCGGTCACCCTGTTGCGCTCATTGGTGACGATCCGGGTTGGGGCAGCCTGGAAGATGACGCGCGCCCCCTCCTCGATCGCCTCGTGGATCTCGTCCTGGGCGGGCATATCCTTCAGGTCGCGGCGGTAGACGAGGGTCACTTCAGCAGCGCGCTGCCGTACGCTCGTGCGGGTGCAGTCGATGGCGGTGAAGCCGCCGCCGATGACGACCACCCGAGCGTCGTCGAGCGCAGGCACATTGAGACCGCGTGTGCTGTTGTAGAGGTTCTCGAGGGCGTTCACCACGCCCTGGGCGTCCTCCCCGGGGATCCCCAGCTCGTTCGACTTGTAGCAGCCGATCGAGACGTAGACCGCGTCGTACTCGGGGAGGATGTCCGCGAGCCGGTAATCGCGGCCCAGGCGCATGTTCGGCTTGAAGGTGGCGCCAAGCTCCCAGACGTGGTTCAGCTCGCGGTCCATCCAGCCCTTGGGGAGGCGGTATTGGGGGATCCCGTAGCGCAGCATCCCGCCCTGCTCCGGCTCCGCCTCGAGAACGTCGCAGTGATGGCCGCGGAGCTGCAGGTAGTACGCCGCAGCCAGCCCGCCCGGTCCGGCACCGATGACCGCCACCTTGCGTCCGGTGTCGGGATCCTTGGGCCATGGGATGGGGGCTGGAGCATCGACCTCGAGGACGCGGTCAGCGCAATAGCGGTGGCTGTCGCGAATGGCGATCGCGGTGTCGACCTCCTCGCGCCGGCAGTGCGTCTCGCAGGGCGCTGGGCAGACGCGGCCGAGGATCGCCGGGAAGGGGAGTGAGCGCTTCAGGATGCGCGTCGCCTCTTCCCAGTTGCCCAGCGCGTTCTGCTTCAGGTAGCCGGGTATGTCGACCCGGGTTGGGCACTTGAACTGGCATGGCGGCAGGCAATAGGCGTCGTGGTCGGAGAAGATGAGCTCGAGCACCATCCGCCGGTTCTCGACGATCCGATCGGAATGGGTGGTGATGACCATCCCCTCTTCGATCGTCGTCCCGCAGGCGATCGGCGTCTCGTCGTGCCCCTCGACCTCCACCACGCAGATCCGGCACGCTCCGTACGGAGCGAGCTTGGGCTCGTAGCAGAGGGTCGGGATCTCGATCCCCAGCACACGGCAGGCCTGCAGGATGGTCTGACCCTCTTCGGCCTCGACCTGCGTCCCGTTGAGGGTGACCGTGATCTTCCGCGTCCCAGGCACCATCGGCCAGATGGGCGTGTAATCCTCTGGACGAAGCTGTCCATCTCCGTCGCGATGGCCGTTGCCGTTGGTCGCGAAGCTCATTCGTCGTCCTCCGGCTCGATGTTCCGGATCGGTGTCAGGAGTGGGGGCACGGGCTCGGGGTGGCAGGCGCCTGCCAGGCATTCACCGCGCTCGGCGTGCGCACGATACTCCTCAGGGAAGAGATCGAGCGTCGTCAGCATCGGTTGTGGGGCAAGCGCCTCGAGCTGGCACAGCGCCGTGTCGGCCATCCGACGCGACAGGTAGCGGAGGAGATCGAAGTCGTTCGGCCGTGCGGACGAAGCGAGGATCCGATCGAGTGCCTCGACGAGGCGGCGGGTGCCGATCCGGCAGGGGACCGCCTTGCCACACGCCTCGCGGGCCGAGAAATCGAGCAGGAAGCGGGCGGTGTCCACCATGCAGGTGTCGGCATCGGTGACGAGGATGCTTCCCGAGCCGATGTGGGCGCCACGCTCCTCGAGCGTCTCGAAATCGTATGGCGTCTCGAGCGCGGCCGCCGCGATGGCGCCGCCCCCCGGACCGCCGACGAAGAGCGCCTTGGTCGAGCCGGTGCCCCCGCCAGCGAGCTGCAGGATCTCGAGTAGCGGCGTGCCAAGCGCCACCTCCAGGACGCCACGGTTGGCGACCTTGCCGAGCATTGTGATCAGCTTGGTGCCCTTACTGCGCTCGGATCCGACCGCGGCGAAGGCCTCCGGCGAATGCGCCAGGATCCAGGCCAGGTGCGCCAGGGTGCCCCCGTTCTGCACCAGGCTGGGGACGCCCCACAGCCCCCGTTCCGACGGGTACGGCGGCCGGATCCAGGGCATCCCCCGATCGCCGGCGAGCGCCGCCAGCATCGCCGTCTCCTCGCCGGCAACGTACGCGCCGGAACCCTCCCAGATCGAGAGCTGGACCGAGACGTCGGTCCCGAACATGAGGTATCCGGCGAGGTGGGATTCCTCCGCTTCGCGTACGCCGGCCTTCAGCCGCTCGACCGCGGCGGTCCAGTCGCCGCGCACCGCGACGATCGCCTCTGAGGCGCCCACCGCGAAAGCGGCCGCCAGCAGGCCCTCGAGGATCAGGTGCGGATTGCCCTCCGTCAGCGCCCGATCGCCCAGCGCGCTCGGATCAGCCCCCATCAGGTTGGCGATCACGATCTTGCGATCGCCTGGCGCCGACCGCGCGGCCCGCAGCTTGGCGGCCGTCGAATACCCGGCACCGCCCCGGCCGCGGAGCCCGGCCGCTTCAACCTGGCCGATCACCTCCTCCGGCGAGAGGCGCAGGATCGCGCGTTCCAGGCCGGCGTAGCCACCGTGGGCTCGGTAGGAGGCGAGGCTGGTCGGGTCGACGCGTCCGACATCGGCGAGGAGGCGCGGCTCCCCGACGGGAAGGATGCGGATCTGCGGCGAGAGGCCCGGGACCCCGGGGGGAGCTTCGTGTCCTGTGGCCGGCTGATCGGTCATCGTTTCGCGGCGGCCTGCGGGGTGGCAGCCTCGACGGCATGGCGGGCCGCCGCCCGCCGCTCGTGGATCAGGTGCCGCGCCTCCTCGGGAGTGAGGGGTCCGTAGACGAGCGTGTCGACGCGCACCGCAGGTGCCAGGGCGCCGGCACCGACGTCGGATCCGATCTCCAGCGAGAAGGCACCGTCGTTGGTCGTCTCCCCGACGCCGATGCCCAGCTCCCGTTCCAGGGCTTCACGGACGTCGCCCGCACCTGCGAAGTGACAGGCGGCACAGTCGCAGATCGTCACCACATGGCCGTCCGCCGGAACCAGCTTGAATCCGCCCAGACCGGCGGCACCAAAGACCTGCGCCCAGTGGATCGTCATCCGGTCGCTCACCCGGCGCAACGCGCGCTCGGGCAGGTAACCGAAGCGAGCCTCGAGGGCGCGGAAGATTGCGACCAGTGCCTCGGGGCGCCCGCCGTACGAATCGATCACCTCGTCCACAAACGCGGCATCGACCACCTCGTCCCAGCGGGCCGGATTGCGCATCGGTCCGGCGGGCAGTCCGGCGCGCCTCGGTGCGTTCGGGTCCTTACGCTCGTCGTAGATCTCCGGCAGCCCGTAGCGGATGCGGTTGCCCTGCGAATCGAAGCCGCTCATGTCGATCGCCTCGACCGGGCAGACCTGCGCGCACTGGAAGCAGACCTCGCACTTGTGCTCGCCGAACGGGTCGTAGATCAGGTCCAGGCGCCCGCGCCAGCGTTCGGGCATCTGCGGCCGCTCCTCGGGGTACTGGCGGGTCACCTTGGGGCGCACGAAGTTCCGAAGGGTGGTCGCCATGCCGGTGAAAATGCCGGTGCCGGGGATCGCCATGCGCCTACAGAGCTCCTAGAGGTTGAAGACCACGACCGCGATGGCGGTCAGGAACAGGTTAATGAGCGAGAGCGGCAGCAGCACCTTCCACGCCACGCCCATCAGCTGGTCGACTCGCATGCGTGGCAAGGTCGTCCGCAGCCAGACGGCGATGAAGACGAACACATACGTCTTCAGGAAGAACCAGAAGATGCCATACAGGGTCGCGGCGAAGCCTGACAGTTCGGCTGGGAAGGGCCAAGGCGCCAGCCAGCCGCCGAAGAAGAGGGCGACCATGACCGCGCTCATGATGAACAGCGCCACGTACTCGGCGAAGAAGAAGAACCCGAAGCGCATCCCCGAATACTCGGTAAATGGGCCGGCGACCAGCTCCGAATCGGCCTCAATCATGTCGAACGGGGTGCGGTTGATCTCAGCCAGCGACGCGATGTAGAAGATCGGGAAGCCCAGCGGCAGCTGCCAGAGGAGGTTCCAACCGTGTGCGAGCTGGTGGGCGATGATCTCCGAGAAGCTCAGCGATCCGGAAAGGATGACGACCCCGACGACGGAGAGGGTGAGCGGGATCTCGTAGCTCACCATCTGCGCCGCGCTGCGCAGACCGCCGAGCAGGGAGTACTTGTTGTAGCTCGCCCAGCCGGCGACCAGCAGGCCCACAACCGACAGCCCAAGGACCGCGAAGAAATAGACGACACCGATGGAGAAGTCGGCGGCGATGGCGCCCGGCGCGAAGGGAACGACCAGGAGGCTCATGGCGGCTGCCATGAAGACCATCCAGGGTGCCATGGTGAACGAGACGCGATCCGCCTGATCGGGGATGGTGTCCTCCTTGGCGAGCACCTTGAAGCCATGGATCGTGCTCTGGAAGAGGCCCCAGGGACCGACCCGATTCGGTCCGTAGCGCAGCTGCATGCCGGCGATCACCTTCAGCTCAATCTGAATGACGATGAAGGCGGTCGGAATTGTCAGGAGCAGGAGCAGCGTGGTGGTCAGCACAAAGCGCCCGACCTCGCGGATCACGGTCCAGTCCACTACTTGTCCACCCCACCCATCACCGGATCGATGCTGGCCATCACCGCCATGGTGTCAGCGAGCAGGTGGCCGGGCATCAGCAGCGGCATGACCTGGAGCGAGATGAAGCTCGGGTCGCGCATGCGGAACCGATAGGGGTTTGGGCCGCCGTCGCTGATGGCGTAGACGCTGTACAGCCCGCGAGGGCTCTCGATCGCCGCATAGGCCCGGCCCGGCCTTGGTCGGATGATGCCGGGCACCTGGGCCTGCACCGCGCCGTGCGGCATGCGATCCATGATCTGGTCGATCAGATGCATGCTCTGCTTGATCTCAGCGATCCTCTGCAGGTAGCGGGCGTACACGTCGCCGGATTGCTGAGTGATGACTTCGAACTCGAGCTCCGGGTAGATCGAATACGGGTGCGCCTTGCGCACGTCGAACGGCACGCCCGAGGCGCGCAGATTCGGACCTGTCACGCCATAGTCGATCGCCTGTCCGCCGCTCAGCACCCCCATGCCCTTCGTCCGTGCCTTGAAGATCTCGTTCTCCGTGATGAGCCGCTCATTGTCGGTGACCGTCTTCAACGCCCGGCTGTGCCAGGTCCCGAGGCGGCTCAGGAACTCGTCGTTGACGTCCCAGTTGACGCCGCCGACCCGGAAGAAGTTGAAGAGCATCCGCTGGCCGCTGATGGCGGAGAGAAGGTCGACGATCTCGTCGCGGTTGATGAAGCTGTACAGGATGGGCGTGATGCCGCCCATGTCGAGCGCAAGGAAGCCGATCATCAACCCGTGGCTGAAGACCCGATTCAGCTCCACCACGAGGGCCCGGATGTACTCGGCGCGCCTCGGCGCCTTGACCCCGAAGAGCTTCTCGAAGGCGATCGCCGGCGCGT
>JALYLE010000071.1 GCA_030774375.1 Chloroflexota bacterium
CTTCCCGACGGCCTACTTCCTGCACATTGGCTACACGGAGAGCCTCTTCCTGGCGCTCGTGTTGGGCTCATTTCTGGCGGCTCGTCACGACCGATGGTGGCTGGCTGGTCTCCTTGGGGGACTGGCGGCGCTGACCCGCCTGAACGGGTTGCTCCTCGTCCCTGCACTGGGAGCAGAGGCGTGGATCGCGTGGCGCGCGGACCCGGCGCGACGGCTGCGGCTCGAGTGGCTGGCGATCCTGCTCGTGGCCGCTGGCTTCCTCGCGTACCTCGCGCTCAACCTGTCGGTCTACGGCGATGCCTTCGCCTTCCTGACGATCCAGCGCGAGCACTGGTTCAAGCAGTTCGCGCCGCCGTGGGTGGGGATTGGCGGCGTGATCGACCGAATCAGGCTCGGTGGGACGAGCAACCCCTTCATGCTGGGCTGGATGGAGCTCGCCTTCATCGCTCTGGGCCTGGTCGGCACCCTCGTCGCCGCGCTCCGCTTCCGGTTCAGTTGGTTCACCTGGATGGCCGGTAACTGGCTTCTCTTCACCAGCACGAGCTTCGTGCTCTCCGTCCCCCGCTACAGCCTCACCCTCTTCCCGCTCTTCGCCTGGTTCGGCCTCCTGGCGCAACGGCCTGGATGGGCGATTGCGCTGAGCATCGTGTCGATCGGACTCCTCGGCTTCTTCGCGTCCCAGTTCGCCATTGGGCGCTGGGCCTTCTGAGACGGGCCGATGTAGCCTTCCGCGCATGCGCAGGCTGGCGGCACTCCTGGCGCCGGTGCTGCTCCTGGGCGGATGCTTCGCGCAGGGCGACGCATCCTCCACGGCGCAGCCAAGCGCGGCCGCCACCATTGCCCTTGCCGGAGGTGTCTCGGCACTCCGCTGGGGTGACGGTCCGTACGGGGTCGTGCTTCTGCACGACGCCAACCACTCGGCTGCCTCCTGGGCAGCATTGGCCCACGCCCTGGCCGCGGACGGGATGACGGCAGTCGCACCGCAGACGACGGATGTTGCCGCCCTGACGGCGGCGATCGAGGCGCTTCGCTCGACAGCGTCCGCTCTGTCGTCGGCAACGATCGAGCGTGTTGCCGTCATCGCCGCCGGCGCCGGGATCGACGCGGTGGCTGCCCTCGCGGCGTCCAATGCCGCGCTCATCGATCAGGTGATCCTGGTCTCGCCAACGTCAGACGCACGCTGGACAGCCGATTTCCCCAAGCTGTTCGTGGCTGGAAGCGCTTCAGGCGAGGCCGCGGCGGCGCGCTCCGCCGAAGGGTCCGCCGCGGGCGCATGGAACGCCCTGCTGCTCGTCGACGGCAGCGGCGCCGGTCAAGCGCTCTTCGAGGGGACGGCGGGGGCTGAGCTGGTCTCGGCCGTCGTGCGACGCCTGGACGAGCGCCGCTAGGCTCGTTCCGAACCGGGACACAAAAATGGCCCCGAAGGAACCGCGGCGACCCTTGATGCAATCTCAGGTCAACCAGCAGGCCCCATCGGGACGAGAGGAGCATGACAGAGGTCCGAGCCTCGGGGCAACCCCTCTTCTCCACGAGTTCCGAGGAAACTCACTCGGTTGTCCACAGCCAATCCGCACGCCTCGGCGGCCAGGGGCGGCGACCCCCGAACCCAGGACGAATCCGTACCGTGATGCGTAACGCCTCGCGTACCTAGCGGGCAGAAAGACACGCACCGTTCCAGGAGCTTGAACCGATGCTCACGACCACCCGACTCCGCGTCAGCGGCGCCGCATTCGCCGTCCTCGCCCTAGCCCTCGGCGCTTGCAGTGCCGGGACCGGGGCCGGCAGCGCCTCGCCCAGCGGCCAGCAGACTGGGAGCGCCAGCGAAAGCGCGTCCGGTGGGGCCCACACGCTTACGGTCGCGCATACCTCCGCCGGGGATGCCCTGGCTGGCGAGGATGGAAAGACGCTCTACGTCTTCCTCAAGGACAGCGCCGGCAAGAGCGCCTGCAACGCCGGTTGCGTGGACACCTGGCCCCCGTTCACGCTGGATGAGGGTGAGCAGGCGGTCGCCGGGTCCGGCGTGAGCGGGACGATTGGCTCGATCACGCGCGACGACGGCAAGAAGCAGGTCACCTACGACGATCGGCCGCTCTACTACTACGGCCCGGACACCAAGGCGGGAGTCGCCGGTGGGCAGGGGATCGGCGGCGTCTGGTTCATCGCCGACCCCAGCGGTGCCGTTCCATCCGGCTCGTCCTCCAGCGCCACCGCATCAAGCAGCTACGGGTATCACTGACGGAGGGAATAGGCGGGGTCGGGCGCGCCTCCGCCCGGCCCCGTCGGTCATGTTCTGCGCCAGACCGCCGCGGACTGAGTCAACCGCTGACCAGCTCGCGACCGCTGGCCCGCCCAATTAGGCCCAGCGCTCCCTCCAGTCCGTCGTCCCGCCCGAGCGCCACGCTGCCCGCGAGGTGAGCGTCCGGGCGGATCAGCCAGGCGCGATCCCCCGACGGCGCATAGATCGACCGCAGCGCGCCACTCGGGTCGCCGATCGCCCGGGTGCCGGGCGGCACCTGGGCTGCGCCCTCGCCAGCGACGAGCACGAGAACCTGGCACGGCGCAGCCACCGGCGGCGTCGGCGCCAACCGCCTGCGCCAGTGGTCACCGGCCACCACGAGCAGCAGGAAGGCGTCATCGGGCACTACCTCGCGCAGGCGCGTTCGACGGGCTCCAACGCTGATGGGAGCATCCGGCGCGACCGCCCCATGGCGGGGCAGCTCGCTGTGGTTGGAGGCTGGACTGATGATTGGTGAGCCCGCGTAGGAGAACGGCTCCGCGAGACGGCCGGAGTTGACCCGGCGTCGCAGGAACCCGAAGCGAGTGCTTCCGCGCAGGGTGAGATTGCGCCAGAGGCGTTGCCACGGGCCGTGCGGAACCATGAAGCGCATCGTCGCGTCGGTGACGGCCAGGTTCTCCACGGCTGCCGCACGACGTTCGAGCTCGTACGTGTCGAGTAGCGCGGGCGGCGCATCGCCGCGGACCACCATCCCCAGCTTCCAGGCCAGGTTCTCAGCATCGGCCACGCCGGAGTTCAGGCCACGGGCGCCGAACGGCGCATAGAGGTGCGCGGCGTCCCCGACCAGGAAGGCGTTGCCGACTCTGAAGGAGGCGGCGAGGCGCTGGTGGAAGCGGTAGACGGTCGCCCACGCCAGCTCGTACGGGGTTGCTGAACCGATCACCGCCCGAATCCTGCGATCCAGCCCGCCGTTGGCGCGCTCAGCCTTGACATCGGTTTCGGAAGCGACCTGCCAGTCCACCCGCCAGGTGTCATCTGGTTGAGGATGGATGAGCACCTGACGGCCGCGGTTCCATGGCGGATCGAAGAAGAAGCGCCGCTCGTGGGGGTACGCGAGGCGGGCGCGGATGTCGCAGATCAGGAAGAGGTCTTCGTGGCTGTGGCCTGGGAAATCGACGCCGAGCAGATGACGGACCGATGAATGGGCCCCATCGGCTCCGACGACGTTGCGCACGCGGAGCGTCAGTGTGCTGGATTCAGTGGCCACGTCCAGCGTGACCGCCACGCCGTCATCGGTGAGACCGCGGAGCTCGTGTCCCCAGCGCAGGTCGACGCCAAGCTGCTGGCAGCGCTCGAGGAGCATCTCCTCGACCTCGGACTGGCTGATGTTCACGAATGGCGGGAAGTGCTCGGTGCTGGAGCCGGGCAGCTGCACGCTGAAGAGCTCGCGGCCGCGGTAGTAGGTGCGCCCGATCTGCCATTGCACCCCGCGCCCTGCTACCTGTTCACCGATTCCCTCTCGGGACCAGATCTCCAGCGTCTCGCGCTGCATGCAGATCGCCTTCGAACCCTCGCCGGTGTGGCGCGGCGCTCGCTCGATCACGATCACGCGCATCCCGCCTTGGGCGAGGCGTCCGGCCAGCGTCAGGCCAACCGGACCGGCGCCTACAACAGCGACGTCGGCGTCGATCGACTCTGTCAGCTCCCTCGGGTCAGCCCGCTCAGGAGCGTCCGCAGGCTTCGGCGGGTCAGCAGCGCTCATCGGTCAATCCGAAAGCGCGTTCCAGACCTCCCGGTCGCGCTCCGCGGTCCAGATGCGCGGGTGGTCGACGCCGTCGAGCTCGTCCCATGTCCGTTGGACGTTGAACGGCATCGTGTGGTCGAAGATCGGGTAGCCGGCGTAGCGCGGCGCCAGCTCGCCGTGGACCAGCTCGAAGGCCTCCTTGAGCGATCCGCCGCTCTCCTTGACCCGCCGCGTCCCATCCAGGGTCGTGCGCAGGAAGGCTCTGGTGTCTTCAATGGCTTTCGCGACGGCGTCCGAGCGCACCACCGGACCGCGTCCGCCGACGAGCTGGCTGGCGCCCAGATCCCGAACGGCATCCAGGGTCGCGGTCGACCAGTCCGCCACATGGGCATCGCCCATGTATGGAGCGGCTTGGGCTTCGACCAGGTCGCCGGCGAAGCAGATCCGTTCGTCGGGCAGCCAGACAACCAGGTCGCCGAAGGTGTGGCCGCGCCCGAGGTATCGCAGCTCGACGACGCGGTTGCCCAGGTCCACGGACATTCGGTCCTCGAAGGTGTGGGACGGGCGCGTCAGGCCGGGAATGGTCTCGGCGCCTTGGAAGAGGCGAGGCATTCGCCCCTGCTCGCTGGCCCAGTCAGCGAGGCCCCGCTCCTCGATCAGATCGGCGGTCATCCCTGTGGCGATGATCCGGCGCGCCATGAATGCGGCGGCGCCAAGGACGCGGACCGCGTGATAGTGCGTCAAGACCAGGTCGCCGAAGGGCAGCGGGCTGAACGTCCGGATCACATCGATCCAACGCTGAGCCATCACCGGGGTGGCGCGCGCCTCGATGGCCAGCACGGCATCGGTGCCGACGACGCAGCCAACGTTGGGATCGCCCTCGGCGGTGTAGGCGTAGACCCCAGGGGCGAGCTCCTCGAGAGTCGCCTCCTTCTCGGCAAGGTCGGCGGATGAAGCGAAGGGTTTGGGGCTCACCTCCCGATGATAATGACCTGGTAAGCGCCGATCAGCAGAATCGCTGGGATGGCGGCGCCGCGCGCTCCCGTGGAGTGCAACCTCACCCTCCGTGTTGACGCCGGAGTCCTGCTTTGGGCTCGGTGGCGGGCGCTGCAGTCGCGGACGAGTGTGAATCGCGAGGTCCGAGCTTTCTTGCTGGCGTATGCGAGAGTGCCTCAGCGATGGCTGGATGGCCTGCCTCCGCCATGGGACGAGGAGTTGCCGACGTGTGAGGCGCCGCGTCAAGAGTGATTGTGCAGCTGTGCAGCTGTGCGGCTGTGCTGCACAAATGGCCCTGACAGGCCGGGGGAGTGTCAAGGCTTGCCCGCGCGGGCAGGCCAAAGAGCTACGTCAAGAGCGATTGTGCAGCTGTGCGGCTGTGCGGCGGTGCTGCACGAATGGCGCTGAGCGGAGGGACGCCCTTAGCCGGCGCCCCTCCGGCCAGGCGATCAGACGTCCGAGTACAGGAAGAACTCGTACGGGTGAGGCCGGAGCGCGACCTCCTTGGCGCCGGCGCGCTTCAGCTCCAGCCAGGCCTCCACCACGTCCGG
>JALYLE010000072.1 GCA_030774375.1 Chloroflexota bacterium
CACCAGTGCGTCGCGGTCGACCGACTCGCTGAACGCGTAGCGGAGCTCCTTGCTCTTGCCCACCAGGCTGACCGGCTTCCCCTCGCCGGATCCGCGCATGTCGAATCCGATGTAGTAGGTGGCCAGCACGGAGGAGCTGATGACCTGCTTGCTCAGGTCGGGATCAGCCTTGACCTGGGCCTGGTTCGCCGACGGCACCGAAGACATGTCGAGCTCGTCGTTCTGATACGCGTCGTAGGTCAGGTTCGTGTCGCTGTAGAGGGTCATGTCGATTTCGGTGAGCTTGGGCTTCGCGCCTGTCCAGTTCGCGTTCGGCTTCATCACCAGCTTGGCGTTGTGCTCCCACTGCGCCAGGCTGAAGGGTCCGGAGCCGACGTAGTTCTTGGCCTCGGTCGCGTCCTTGGCCGTGATCCACGCCTTCTGCACCGGCGCCGTCACCCAGAGGCTGACGATGTACGGGAAGTAGGCAGTCGGATTGGCAAGGTGCACGACGAAGGTCGCGTCGTCCGGCGCCTCGACGCCAAGCTTGGCGACCATTGCGTCGAGCGCCGCGTCGGCGGGCAGCTTGGCCGGGTCGAGGGCCAGCAGGTCCGCGGCGCCAACGACGTCGGTCATGACGTACGAATAGCCCGCTGCGGTCCGCGGGTCGATCAGGCGCTGGAAGGAGTAGACGAAGTCCGACGCCTTGATCGCATCGCCATTGCTGTACTTGATGCCCGACTTCAGGGTGAAGGTGACGGTCTTGCCGTCGGCCGAGACGTCGAACTTCTCGGCGAGGCCGCCGTCAGTGACCACCTTGAGGTCCGGATCGAAGTAGACCAGCGGACGGGTGATCGAGCGCAGGACGACGATCGACGCGGAGTCGGTCGCCTTCTGCGGATCGAGGGTTGGCGGTTCGGTTGCACCGAACCGGAAGACCTGGTCAGCCGCGAGCTTTACGCTTGGGCTCGCTCCGCCTCCGGCCGACGGCGAGGTGGTACCGCCTCCACAGGCGGCGAGCACGATCCCGAGCGCGACGAGCGCTCCAAGGACTCGCTTATTCGACATACACTCCTCCAACTATCGTTCCCGAAACGAGGGGTCGAGGACGCCGCAGAAGCGGCGCATGTGCCTGACCGCGTTGAGCCCCGCGATGGGCGGTGCTCGTACAGCACGGTCGAGATCATGACGTCAGCTCTCGAGGCAGACCTCCTTCCACTCCCATGGGCTCCTGCGAGGGACGCTCCAACGGGAGGCGCCCGCGTTTCCGAGGGACGGTTGCCGCGCACGCACAGGCCCGACGCTGGCTGCGTCGTTACGCCCTGGCGCCCGCGGCGCGGTGCCGCACATCCTGTCGATGTGGTGACGGTGCGTCAAGGTGGCGCGGCGCTTCACCCGCCCTTGACAGTGTATAGCCCCCCGGTTACCAGAATGTTCATACCTCGCAACCTTTGTGCGAGCCCGATTCGTGCTCAATTTGTGCATGGGCCGAGCTCGCAATGCCGAGGTTGGTACCGGTTCAGCTGACCCAGGCCCAACCGCTCGCGCTGGCGATCCGGTCTGCGAGGACGCCCGGACCGCTGATCTCGAACGTGCGGCGTTCCTTCGGCTGCAGGCGCGCGCCAACATCGTGCTCCACGACACCCCCCACGAACGCGCCCGAGGCGTCGAAGAAGGCCACACCGATGGTCG
Source organism: Chloroflexota bacterium (assembly GCA_030774375.1). The sequence goes on from JALYLE010000072.1 coordinate 1,672, forward strand.
GCGGCGTGGCGCGGCTGCTCCCGGCCGTCTCGGTCATCGTGCCGCGAACGGTGGTAATCCCGCCTCGCGTCGACCACGTGACGCCGCTCACGGTGAGCACGTCCGCGGGCACGTCATCCATGCCGCGCGTCGGGCAGTACTTGATGTGGCTCACCACGCCCCCGATCTGCCCGGCGCCCGAGACACGTACTCCGGCGAGTAGGTAGACGGCCCGCTGGCCGGGAGGCACCACGGCCGGCGACGGGAAGAAGCGGCCATCACGCGTCCCGACGGCAGCAGCGCCGCCGTCCCACTCCACTCGCACCAGCGGCTCGTAGAGCTGGTGCGGCTCATAGTCGTAGAGGGTATTCAGGAAGGTCACCGGCTCGCTCCCGACGTTCCGGAGGTGGATCAGCATCGACGCGTAGCCGTCGACCACCTGCACCTCCTGGATCATCTCGCCACGGTCTGGAAGGACCGGACCCGGCGGTGGTGGGACCACGAACTTGGCCGAGACGGGTGCGGCGCCTGGCGTCCGGGTCACGACGGACGTGGGGCTGCCGCCCGCCGGAGGCGCCGCGCAGGCGCCCAGACCCAGGAGCAGAGCAAGGTTCATGGCAGCCAGGCAGCGGCGCGCCGCGGGCGCGCGAGACGTCACTGGGTCAGTCCGGCCTGGATCGGACTCGACGGCGTTTGGGGTGGAACCTCGGTGGATCCCGGGAATGGGAGGATCCCGGCCTGCGGTGGGCTGGGCCACGGCGGATCGAAGGCACTGCGATGTTGCGGCGCGCCGGATGGATCGACCCAGGCGGTCTCCACGATGGCGCGGGGATGACGCGCCGCGGAAGTTGGTTGACTCGTGTCGTGACCTACCAGCTCGGCGCCGGCGCCCACGAAGACCGCGAGGGCGAGTGCCAGTGCCGGAGCCGAGACGCGAACCGCATTGCCCAGGGATGCAGGGCGGCGGAGCGCAGCGATGACCCGGCCTACCCGGGCTCCCAGGGAGTCGTCCTCGGCGAGTGCCCGCGCGCTGACGACCTGCCACGCTCGCTCGGACGGCTCGTGTGCTTCGACGCGCATCCGGAGCGCACGCTGCAGCTGGCGCACGATCGTGCGGTCGAGGCCAATCTCCTCGCGACAATGGAGGCAGCGCTCGAGATGCGCGAGATGGGGCGCCGACCGGAAATCGAGCTCCTCGCCGAAGCGGATCCGCTCCAACAGCTCGCGGCAGACCTTACGGCAGGTCATGGTGCGCCAGCGCCGCGCCCTCGGGCACGGTCCCGCGCTCGATCGGCAGCGAGCCGCGAAGCGCCTTCAGAGCGTAATGGAGCCGCGACTTCATGGTTCCGACGTTGCAGGCGGCGATCTCGGCCGCCTCCGCCAGCGAATAGCCGTGCAGGTAGTAAAGGATCACGGCGGTCTGCTGCTTCGGTGGCAGCGCGTCGATCCCGCGCTGCAGGACCTCGATGATCTCGCGCGATTCGACTACCTGTTCGGGACGGCTCGTCAGGTCCGTGACGAGGTTCGTGATCAGCGCGGTGATCGGCTCGGCGAGCGCGCGTCGGCGAGCGACTCGCGTGTAGCACAGGTTCGTGCATACGCGTTGCAGCCACGGGAGCGGCGAGACGTCCGTGCGCAGCCGATGTCGGACGCGGTAAGCCTTGACGAAGCAATCCTGCAGGATCTCCTCGGCCAGGAACGGGTCGCGGGTAATGGCCAGCGCGGTCACGTAGACCGGCCGCTTGTAGGTATTGAAGAACTCTTCGAAAGCGTCCAAGTCGCCCGTCGTCTGGATACGTTCGACCAGGCCCTTCGGCTGCGTCGTGTCCACTGGCACCCCGTGATCGATGCGCCGTCGATCACGAATAGTACGCCCGCCGCTTACTGTGAGTTCAGGACTCCTCAGGCGCCCGGCCCCGTTCGAAGGCATACCGCAGGTCCGGCCGGCGGGCCGCGCCGGCCTCGTCCAGGCGGCCGACGGGGGTCGTGACCGGCGCCGCCTTCAGCTCCTCGGGAGCCACTTCGGCGCGTTTCGCGATCTCATGCATCACTTCGACGAATCGATCGAGGGTCTCGAGACTCTCCGTCTCGGTCGGCTCGATCATGAGCGCCTCCTCGACGATGAGCGGGAAGTAGATCGTCGGCGGGTGAATCCCATAGTCCAGGATCGCCTTGGCAATGTCGAGGGTGTTCACGCCGTGTTCCCGCTTCTGGCGGCGCCCGCTGAAGACGACCTCGTGTTTGCAGATCCGATCGAAGGGCAGGTCATAGGCATCGGCCAGGCGCACGCGCAGGTAGTTCGCAGCGAGCACCGCGTCGTCCGCAATCTCGCGGAGGCCGGCATCGCCGTTGCTTCGGATGTAGGTATACGCCCGCACGAACATGCCGAAGTTACCGAAGAAGGTGCGCACCTTGCCGATGCTCGAGGGGCGGGCGTCCACCGCCTCCAGGACGAAGCGCGCACCGGCGGTCGAGCGGCCGGCCCAGGCGTTGCGGCGCACGAGATCGGGATCGCCCTCAACGAGGAGCGGGCGCGGAGCCGGCAGGTACGATGCCAGGCGCTCGCTGACCCCGACCGGGCCAGCCCCCGGACCACCGCCGCCATGCGGTGTGCTGAAGGTCTTGTGCAGGTTGAAGTGCATGACGTCGAAGCCGGCATCGCCAGGGCGGAAGCGGCCCAGGATGGCGTTCAGGTTCGCGCCATCCATGTAGGCGATTGCGCCCGCCTCGTGGACCGCAGCAACGACCTGGTCGATCTGGTCCTCGAATATGCCCAACGTGCTCGGATTCGTGATCATCAGGGCCGCGGTGTCCGGGCCCAGCGCGGCGCGAAGCGCCTCCAGGTCGATCCCGCCGCGCTCGTTCGATCGGATCGTGACGGTCGTGTAGCCCACCATCGTGGCCGTCGCCGGGTTCGTGCCGTGCGCGCTATCCGGGACCAGCACCGTGGTGCGGCGCTCCCCCTCCCCGTTGGACCGATGGTAGGCCCGGGTCATCAGCATCCCGGTCAGCTCGCCGTGGGCGCCGGCGGCGGGCTGCAGGCTCACGGCGGCCATGCCGCTCACCTCGGCGAGCAGCTCGGCCAGGAGCCATTGGAGCTCCAGGCTGCCCTGGCTGAGGAGGGCAGGATCCAGCGGGTGCGACTCGGCAAAGCCTGGGAGCCGCGCGGCCCACTCGTTCACCTTGGGGTTGTACTTCATGGTGCACGAGCCGAGCGGATAGAACCCGAGATCGATGGCGTAGTTCAGGTGGCTCAGCCGATTGAAATGGCGCAGCAGCTCGAGCTCGCTCACCTCCGGCAAGCGAGGGGCGACGGTCCGAAGCGCCGCCTCGGGAAGCGCCGGTTCGCCGCCCGCGGCCGAGCGCGCTGCGGCCGAAGGCGCCGGGAAGCGGACGTCGCGGCGGCCGGCTTTCGAATGCGTGAAGAGGAGCGGCTCCACGATGCGCAGCTCCTCCCCCGCCAGGGGTGACGTAAACGCGGCTCCGCGTCCCGAGGCGTCTGCATCCTCCGGGGCGGCGGCCGGAGGTGCCTGTGGCTCGACGGCACTCACTTCGTCCCCTCCAGCCCTTCAACCAGGCGCTCGATGTCGCGATCCGTGGTCAGCTCGGTCGCGGCGAACAGTAGGCAGTCGGACAGCTCGGGATACTCGGCCTCGAGGACGAGCCCCGCCACGATGGCCTGCTCCCCGAGCCTCGCGTGGCGCCGCGCAGCATCGGGGATGCGGATCGTGACCTCGGCGAAATACGGGGCTTCGAACCGGCGCTCTCCCAGCCCCGCGGACTGAATCGAGGCGGCGAGATGCCGCGCCTGGGTCAGGGACAGTTCGGCCACCTCGCGAAGGCCGTCCGGACCCACAGCGCTGAGGTACGCGGTGGCTGCGAGGGCGCAGAGCGCCTGGTTGGTGCAGATGTTGCTGGCCGCCTTCTCGCGACGGATGTGCTGTTCCCGCGCCTGAAGGGTGAGGACGTAGCCCTTCCGACCTTTCGCGTCACGGGTCGCCCCGACCAGCCGCCCGGGCATCTGCCGCACGGATGCCATGGGCGCCGCCATCAGCCCGACGTATGGGCCGCCGAAGCTCAAAGGGATGCCCAGCGGCTGGCCCTCGGCGGCCAGGAT
>JALYLE010000073.1 GCA_030774375.1 Chloroflexota bacterium
CGCTGTACGACGCGTCGGTCCGCTCCTCGAGGAGGTCAAGCAGGACCTGCCACGGGGCGGCGGCCCGGGCTGCCGTCTCGGGCTGTGAGGGATGGACCGGCTGGTAGGCCGTCTCAAATGCCCGCGCCGCTGCCCAGACGGCTCGCAGTCCAGCGAGGTCGGTTCGGCTGGCGATCTTCGAGGCCAGCTCGTAGCTCGCCGAGTACGCGTAGAGCTCGATGGCCGCGTCCTCGGTGCCCACCGCTCCCCAGGCATTCAGCGCGATCTTGTGCTTGCGCAGTTCCGCGGTGACCTTGAAGGGCTGACCGCTGGCATGCAGCTGTGCCCCCGCCTGGACCGCGTACCACTCCGCCCACGCCTCCTCGATCCACCGGTCCGCGAGCAGCCGGTCGTTGAACCAGATGTGCGCTGCCTCGTGCAGAGCCGTGGTGCCATCGGCGTCATAGCGCAGGTCGATGAGCTTCGTCACGTCGTGGTATTCGCCGGCGTAGTCCTGCAGTCGCGATGCGGCGGCCTCCTCGACAACGAGACGAGTTCCGACGTCGTAATCGAGGCCGATCATCTGATGCAGGACCGGAAGGCCACGGACCATGAGGTCAGAGACCCACTGCCCCCAATCCGGATCGTCGACCCAGGCGCGCACGAGCACGGCCGCCGACTTGGGAGGAATCGGTATGTGCAGCTCGTTGTCCTTGAACGCGTTCGGTCCTTCGGCCGTGACATAGGCGAAGAAGGCGAACGGATCAGGGATCGAGGTGGCGGTCAGGACGGTGGTGCCGCGCTCGCCAGCCGCCTTGGTCATCTCGCCGGCTTCGACGGTGACCGCATATCCGGCCGGAAGGGTGACCGTCACCGTTCCTCCAGGTGTGGCCTCCGATCCGAAGGCCCAGACCGGGAAAGCGACCAGGCTGCGGGCCACCCGCACGTCACGCTGCGGGACCCCGCCAGGATCGGTGATGTCAAAGCTCGTACTGAAGCGGTAGGTCGCACCATGCAAGAGCGCGTGCGCGAAGCTGACCTCGATCGCCGTGTAGGCGGCCGTGCTGGCGATGACCCGCGCGGCGATTGGCGCCCCGGCCGATGTCGCTCGCACGTTGCGAATCGCCGGCTGGACGGTGAAGCGGGCAGCCGAGAAGTAATAGCGGCCGTTCGGTGGGTCAGGCTTCAGGTTGGTCGCGGTCGCGTCCAGCGCCACGTGGACGCGACCTTCGGCAGGAAGCGCGGTGTACTCCGTATTGACCACGATCTGGAGGCCAAGGTCCGCGGCGCGGGCGAGCGGTGGGTGGACGAGAGCGAGCCCCCCGATCAGCGTCGCGGCGGCGAGGGCCAGCATTCGGCCCTCGACGGGACGGTGCACCGCGGCAGTATGGGGGATCATCACGACGCCCGCCTTCACGCGGCGGGCGTCTGAACCTGGGCGGGCTGAGGGCTCAGGCCGATGGGGCCGACGGCTCTACCGATGGGGCCGGCGGGTGCATCTCCTCCAGGCCAAAGGCCGACTCGAGCTGCTCCATCGGCCGGAAGCCGACCGCTGCCCGTGGGGGCTGGCCCTGCTGGAACATCGCCACGGTGGGGATGCTCATGATCCCGTAGTGCCCCGCGGTGTGCGGGTTTGCGTCGACGTCGAGCTTGACGAACTCGACGGTGCCGGCGTACTTGGTCGCGAGCTTATCGATTTCGGGGGCGACCAGCCGACAGGGACCGCACCAGGCAGCCCAGAAATCGACGACGACGGGCTTGTCGCTCTGCAGGACAACCTGCTCCCAGGTGGCGTCGGTCACCTCGCGGACGTTGGACATTGTCTGCTCTGATCCTTTCTTGGGTTGCTTTGGGATCCCGCTCAGCGGGCCATCTGGGTGAGAAGTCGATAGGCATCCAGCACGCCCGTATCGACGAGCCAGTAGAAGACCGTGCTTCCCTCGCGGCGGCTGGCGACGATACCGGCGCTGCGCAGCACGGCAAGGTGCTGGCTCATGTTGGGCACCTGGCAGCCGATACAGCGGCTCAGGTCGCCGACCGAGCGCTCGCCATTGGCGAGCTCCTCGACGACGCACAGGCGCTTCGGGTCGCCAAGCGCGCGCGCGATGCGCGCAGCCCGGGTACGAACCTCGTCGCCTGTCGTGGGTGCTTCCACGTCTCGAGTCTCTCACAACTTGCGCAAGTTCGCAAGTACTTGTACCCAGGACTTTGGATGAAACGGGCGATGGCTGTGGGTGGGTCGCATTGCGACACGCAAGGTGTCACATCGTGGGCTCACTGTCCCGACCATGAACATTCAACTTATCTGTCCATGGTGCGAAGACGAGGTCCGCTTCGAGGTCGATGAGGCCGAGGACGAGCTCGAGTGCAGCGCCTGCGGCACCCGGATGGCGTTCGCGCCGGATCCGGTGGCCACCTTCTCGCTGATCTACGAGGCGGCCTGACCCTCCTCTTCCCCGGAAGGCTCCCGCCCCAGCGTCACGCGGAAATGAGTCACCGCCCGCCGCAGGCGCGCCTGCAACGCGGCCGGGGAGCGCACGAGATGGCGCTCGCCGGGGAGCAGCTGCAGATCGGCATCGCGCCCCGCGGCGTGAAGCGCCTCCAGCAGGCGTCCGGTGTGCCGCAGGTGGACGTTCTCATCCAGATCCCCGTGCTGGATCAGGAGATCGCCACGAAGGTCGCCTGCGCGGGGGAGTAATGACGACGCGCGGTAGCCGTCCCGATTCTCCGCGGGCGTTCCCAGGTAGCGCTCGGTGTACGCGGTGTCGTAGCCGTCCCAGTCAACGACCGGGGCGCTGGCCACGCCTGCTCGGAACAGGTCGGGGTGGCGCAGCAGGCTCATCACGGTCATGTAGCCGCCATAGCTCCCACCGGTTACGCCGATCCGCGAGCCATCCACCTCTCCGCGCGCCACCACTGACATCACCGCGGCGACCTGGTCGTCGACCTCGACGCTCCCCAGCCGCCGGTTGATCGCCGACTCGAAGGCCGCGCCTCGGTCGGCCGTCCCTCGGTTGTCGACGGTGAGGACTGCGAAGCCCGCCCGCACAAGCGCCTGGCGCAGCGGCAGGATCGTCAGCTCCCAGGCGTCCTTGACGTACTGCGAGTGCGGGCCGCCATAGACCCAGACGACGCAGGGTGGAGGGCCGCCGCCGCTCGTTCGCGCGGTGGCCTGCGGCCTGAAGAGCGCGGCCTGCAGCGCGGTGGTGCCATCCGCGGCGGCGACTTCAAAGAGTTCGGGTACGGCGAATTTCATCGAGGCGGCGGTTGCGCTCGGTTCATGGATGCCCACCGTCGCCGGGCCGTCCCGTCCGCGCACGACGATTCGCGGCGCCTCCTCCCGGGTCGACCAGGTGTCGGCCCAGCGCTCGCCATCTCGGCTGACGACGACTTCGTGCCAACCGGGCTCGACGGTGAGGCGCTCGGGGTCGTGCACCGGCCGCCCAACGTCGAGGCGCACCGAGTAGAGATGACGGTGGATTACCCCATCCGCTGTCGCGGTGAAGAGGACCCTGCCGCGTCCCTCGTCGACGTGATCGACATTCGTGACGACCCAGTTGCCGTCGGTCAGGCGCCGCTCCAGCTTGCCGTCGGGCGATCGCAGCTCAAGGTGCCGAAAGCCGCTCGCCTCGGTGCTGCGCAGGATCCGGCCGTCCGCGAGGGGCCGGGTCTGGTCGTCGAGGTTCAGCCAGGGCTCACCCCGCTCGACCCACAGCTCAGTTGCCTGGCCATCGGTGGAGACGCGAAGCCAGCGCAGCGAGCGCTGGTCGCGTGGCAGCGTCGCCACCAGCCAACCGCCGCCTGGCAGCGCCACCACGCGGGCGAGGTAGTCGTCGTCAGCCATGCCGAGGTCCACGTGGATCGGAGCCGCAGCCTCCGCCGTGCCGTCATCGAGCCGCGCGACGCGCAGGGTCACGCGAGCGTTCGGCCCGCCCGCGAATGGATACCGATGCTCCTCGCCCGTCGGCTCATCGCCGCCGAGGTGACTGATCACGAACTGCGGAAGTCGGCGTTCGTCGACGTGCGCCCAGGCCAGCGCACGACTGTCGGCGCTCCACCACATTCCCGCGTGCCGATCGAGCTCCTCCGCCGCGATGTACTCGGGAAGGCCGTTGAAGACGCCCGCCTCGGCGTCATCGGTCAGACGCAGCGGCTGGCCGCCGTCATCGGACCATACGTAGACGTCGCCGCTACGCGCGAAGGCGATCCGCCCGCCGTCGGGCGCAGGGAAAGCCGCCTGAACGTGGTCGAGTCCCGCGATGGGTACCGCGATCCCTCCGTCGTGAGCGAACAGGCAGGTACCGGCCGCGATCGCCAGGAGGGAATTCGACCCGCTGGCCCATTCGTAGTCGGTGATGCCCAGCGTGGCCTCGTGCAGCCGCTGCCGACGCAGGAGCTCCTCCCCGCTGAGGGTCGTCTCGTCGGCCGCGGTGGGTGGCGGCTCGGCCATGACCCGCCGCTCGCCGGTTGTCAGGTCATGCCACCAGAGCTCACGCACGTTCGAGCCACTGGCGCTCCACAGGTAGGTCAGCGCGCGACCGTCCGGACTGAAGGCGAGGCGCGCGGGCGCGTCCATGCCCGGCGCGGGTTGACGCAGGAGGTCCAGCTCCGGTTGGGGCATCGCGCGCCTCCGCAGGCCTTCTCGGTCGATCCGCGCGGCCCTAGCTGGCGACTCCCTCCTCGATCGAGATCGATTCGATCCGCTCGCCGGGCTGTGTGTCCCTGCCAGGATCGCGCTCGCGCAGGGCCTCCGCCACCTCCATCCCGGAGACGACGCGGCCAAACACGGTGTGGCGCCCGTCCAGGTGGGGTGTCGGCGCATACGTGATGAAGAACTGGCTTCCGTTGGTGCCCGGGCCGGCATTGGCCATAGACAGGACGCCGGCCCCATCGTGTCGCAGGCTGGGGCTGAATTCGTCCTGGAACTGATACCCCGGCCCGCCACGACCGGTGCCGGTTGGATCGCCGGCCTGGGCCATGAACCCGCGGATCACGCGGTGAAAGGTGGTCCCGTCATAGAAGCCGGCACGGGCGAGGTTCACGAAGTTCTCGACGGTGAATGGAGCTCCGTTGGCGTACAGCTCGCAGACGATCTCGCCCTTCTCCGTCTTGAGATGGGCGCGGTAGGACTTGGTCGTGTCGAGGGAGCCGGAGGGCGGCTTGAGTGCGTCGGCCATGATGACTCCATAGGGTGCGGATGGGTAGGTGAATACCGATGCTAGCGGCTGAGAAGCGAGCGAGCTCGCTCGCGCGAAAGATTCCAGGCTTGCCAAGCACGCTCGCCGTCATCGAGCGCCAGCTGGTCCGCGCGCGAAGCCAGCGCCGCATCGGCCTCCCGTCGCACCTTAGGAGGAAGGTCGGGAAGAGCCCCGTTGAGCACGGCGACAGCATCGTCGCCAAGGGATGCCAAATAGCTGACGTCCAGCCCCGTCTCGCCACCGGCCGCTACCAGCTCGGGGTGGACGGCTCGCTCGATGTTGCGTTCGGCGATGTAGCGAATGGGACCGATCGCATTAAAGCCGAGTCCGAATGCGATCGATACGACGAGCATCCCATGGAGCAACCACCGCGTGCGGCCGGTGGCGAGCGCAACAACGGCTCCTAGCGAGCCAAGCGCGAGCCAGAGGATCGCGGAGAGCACGTAGAACCGTAGCTCAGTCCAACCGTAGGCATCTTGGTACAGCCGGAGTCGGAGAAATGCCGATGCGAGTGTCACAAGCGTCAGCAGCACCAGGCCGATCGCCGCCGCGAGATATGTTCGGCCCCTGCGCGCCACGAATGCCTCCATTCCAAGGATGAGAGCCCCTACTGCGAACGCCACCGTCATCAGCTCGAAGAAGCCACGCCGCGCGTAGTCCGCGTATGTCAGTCCGCCCGCTTCGAGAGTGTCGCGGCCGCCAAACAGGTAGGCCGCCTGGAGCGCCACGAAGACGGCGAAGAGCAGATCAAGAACGACGAGGACCGTGACCGCTTCAGTCGTGCCGAGCCGCGGCCGCCGTTGCCACGCCGCGACCGAGTCGGCAGACACCCCGGCATCCCGCGGCGAAGCAACGAAGGCCAGCAAACCGGCGGCGACCCACGCGGCGAGCGCTGCTAATAGTCCGCGTCCCGGCAGGCTGCCGAGATCCACGTTCCAGCGAAATAGGTCACCCGCCAGACGCCCGAACACGGCATCCGCCGAAGCGAAGAGCACGCCGAAGACGACGAGTAGCGGAATGGCAATGACGAGGCCGCGAAGCACTGGCGTAGCTCGGCTCGAACTCTCGCGAAGCCGGCCAGTGGGGAGCCAGCGGAGGGCCGCCATCAATACTTCTGCGGCGCGTGCCAGCGCGGAGCCGGCCACCTCGATGCCGAGCGCCGCAAGGTCCGCGAGCGGCCGCTCCACGACGCGGAGGCCGGCGAAGCTAGCGAGGGCCGCACCCGTGAGCCCGATCGCACCAATCGCGTCGAGTACAACCACGGTGACATCACCGCGGAGCGCTACGAAGGTGGCGAGCAGGAAGGCCGCAAGTGGCAGCCAGGCATCCGTCAGCCGCGGCCGAGCACGATCTCCGTCACGGGCAATCCATCCCGCAATTAGCAACACCGCGACTGCGAGCGGCAGATTTACGCCGAGGGCCACTCCATAGAAGAGGAGCTGGATGATCAGCCCAATGCCGAACGCGGCCAATGCGATCCCGGCGGCGCGGGAGGAAGGTCGAACTTCAGAGGTCGGCCCGCTGGTCGCAGTCAGTGCCTGTCCCTCGGTCGCCATGCTGGCCATCCTACGCCGCGACCCATCGCGGGCCTAAGACCGCATTTCGGCGTCGCCGACGTCAGTTGGCTGCGAGCCGTTCCTCGAGGAGGCGCCGCTCCGCGGGATTGTTGACCAGGGCCAGAGCGCGCTCCTCCGCCCGCCTCGCCTCCGCGACGCGGCCGACACGCCGAAGCAGGACGCCCAGCGCAGCGTGGTACAGGTGATAGCTGTCGAGCCGGTCCTCGAGCCCTCCGAGCGCAGCCAATCCCTCCTCGGGGCCGCGCAGCTCGGCCACGGCGAGCGCGCGGTTCAGGGCGATCACCGGTGAGGGCTGCAGGCGCAGCAGCCGGTCGTAGAGCGCCACGACCTCCTCCCAGTCCGTTTCCGCGTACGACGAGGCCCCGGCATGACACGCGATGATCGCGGCCTGGAGCTGATACGGACCGGGCCGCCGCATGCGGAGCGCCCCCTCCAGGAGCCGCGTCGCTCCATCGATCGCGACGTGATCCCAGCGTCCCCGGTCCTGATCCTGGAGCAGCACGATTGCCCCGTCAGGGCTGAAGCGCGCGTCCGCGCGCGCGAGGTGCAGTCGCATGAGTGCCAGGAGGCCCAGCGCCTCCGGCTCGTCGGGCATCAGTCGGACGAGGAGTGAACCGAGCCATTCCGCGTCGCGTGCCAGTTCGCGACGCTCCGCCACCTCCCCGTCACTCGCCAGGTAGCCCTCGTTGAAGACGAGGTAGAGGACGGTGAGAACCTGGGAGAGGCGCGCCGGAAGCTCCGCCGGTTCCGGGACGCGATACGGGATCCGGGCGTCGCGGATCTTGCGTTTGGCCCGCACGATCCGCTGAGCGAGCGTCGCCTCTGGGACCAGGAATGCGCGCGCCACGGCCGGCGTCTCGAGGCCGGCAACGGTGCGCAGTGTGAGCGCCACCTGCGCCTCGCGCGAGAGGGCGGGGTGGCAGCACGTGAAGATCAGTCGCAGGCGGTCGTCCGCATCGAGCGGCCCCGCGGTCCCAGGGCCGATGTCCGAGCCGGACGTGCTCATGGTGCGCAGCTCAGCACCGATGAGCGCCAGGCGCTCGCGATACCGCGTGTCGCGCCGCAGTCGATCGATGCCACGCCGCCGTGCGGTGGTAAGGAGCCAGGCTCCAGGGTTCTCTGGGATTCCGTCGCGTGGCCAGGTTTCGAGGGCGGCGACGGTGGCCTCCTGGACGAGCTCCTCCGCGAGGTCCCAGTCGCGCAGGACACGTACCAGCGCTGCCACGAGCCGGCTCCGCTCCTCGCGGACCGTGGTGGCAAGTCGCTCGTCGATGGTCGCCGGACGCTCTTCAACGGTCACCTCGCGCCGCACCTCCGCCGCCTAGCGTTCGGTGACCGGCCGGATCTCGAGGGTGACCTCCGCCGGCCAACCCGACACGAGGGAGATCGCCTCGTCCAGGTCGGCCACGTCGATGATGGCGTAGCCGCCCACCGCCTCCTTGGCCTCCACGAACGGTCCATCGGTGATGGTCACGTTCCCGGCCGGGTCACGACGCACCGTGGTTGCCGTCTCGGTCGGCTGCAGCTCGTATCCCTCCAGGATGCGGCCGGCGGCCGACTGCTCGTTCCACCACGTCCGGATCTGCGCATACGCGTTCATCCGATCCGCCTCGGGGATCGCGGCGCGATCCTCCTCCGAGCCGGCAATCAGGACCATGTACTTCATCGGGCTGCGCTCCTGTGCTCACGTTTCAAGGCGCGGCGGCGTTGCATCATGATGGCGCCTTTCACCCTGAACGACGAACGGCCAGCCGCGCCGTCGACAGCATCCGGATCGGCGCTCAGGGCTTCCGACGGCAAGCCCGATGCCGCCACGGCAGAATAGACCGATGGATCCCGTCCGCCCCCGCGCCGCTGCCCCGCTGGCGGTGGCGGGTTCGCTGTTGATCGTCTACGTCCTGTGGGGATCGACCTACCTCGCCATCCGGATCGCGGTTCAGACCCTTCCACCCTTCTACTCGGCATCCGTGCGGTATCTCCTGGCGGGCGGAATCATGGTCGCGCTCCTCTGGATCCGCGGCATCACGTCGCGGACGCCGTCCAAACGGCTCGAACCGATGCGCGCCGTCCACTGGCGCTCCGCGGCGATCGTCGGCGGCCTGCTGCTGCTGGGCGGCAACGGCTTCGTGGTGCAGGCCGAGCAGCACATCGATTCGGGGATTGCCGCCGTCCTGGTCGCCGGCGTTCCGATCTGGATGAACCTGTTCGACGCGATCGGGACGCGACGGCGCCCCAGCCCCCTGGTGATCGGCGGCGTGATCGCGGGGTTCGTGGGCGTCGGCATCCTGGTCGCCCCATTCGGCGGATCCGCGGCGGTCAATCCACTTGGCGTTGGGCTGGTGGTGTTTGCCACAATCTCGTGGGCGCTCGGCTCGCTCTACGCGCGCCGCGCTGAGCTGCCGCGCAACGGGCTGCTGGCGACCGGCATGGAGATGCTTGCCGGCGGCGTGCTGCTGGGGATCGCGGGCACCATCACCGGCGAGCTGGGTCGCACGCACCCCGCGACCTTCTCGACGAATTCGCTTCTCGCCGTCGCCTACCTCGTGGTCTTCGGCTCGATCGTGGCCTTCAGCGCCTACACCTGGCTGCTCCAGCACGCACCGATCTCGACGGTGGCCACCTATGCGTACGTGAACCCCATCGTGGCGGTCCTGCTGGGGGCGTTCGTCCTCTCCGAGCCGATCACCATCCGGACACTGATCGCCTCCGTCCTGATCATCGGCGCGGTGGTGGCCATGGTCAGCGGCCGGCCGCGCGTCGCCGAGGAGGAGCAGGGCGGCCCGGAGACCCACCCCGAGCACCGCGAGGACGTGGGCCGCGCAGCCGCCGACTGACCATCGGCGCACCCGGTTCAGTAGGCGATCTCAGAGGCCTTCCAGATGCGCTGCAGGACGTAATGGCCGTCGCCCTCCGGATCGGTGAGGCTCGGGCGGGCCTGAAGGAGCATGACGTACGGGTGGAGCCGGACGTTCACAAGGGTCTTGCCGCGGAACGTCATGTCGAGGATGACACCCTCCTGCGTCTCCTGCCACCAGTCCTGGCCGTACATGTAGTTGCCGGGACCCGCATCAACGAGGCTGACGCCATTCGGACGCTCGCGGAGGGACATCCCGCCGGCCACGTGCAGGCCCCCGCCGACGACCTGGTCGCATCCGGCCTGGTCCATCCAGCCCAGAGCCTTCTTCTGCGTCGGCCACAGGTCCGGGTGATACTCGTCACCGCCCCACCACTGCGGGTCGCAGATGACCAGGTCGGCGCCAGCGGCACGCGCTCGGCGCACGGCCGCGTCGACGTTCGCCTGCGTGAGCCACGCGACGCCCGGCGTGGTTGGGCCGGCATGCGTGGGGCCAATGACCTCGTTCCAGGACACGAACGCAACCTTCAGGCCGGCAACCTGGACGTAAGCCGGCACGAGGGCCTGGTCGAGGTTCATACCGAGGCCGGTATGCGGGAACCCGTGCTTGTCCAGGAACTGAAGCGTCGAGCGGATGCCGGCGACGCCCCAATCGCTCTGGTGGTCGGCCGCGAGGTACACGGCGTCGATGCCGAGAAAGGTCTTCCACCTTGGCAGGACGGCGTCCGGCACGGCTAGGCTCGGCGGGCCATTCAGGCTCGGCGCCCAGTCCTTCGTCGGCACGATCGGACACTTGTGGTCCGCGAGAGCGACATCGGATCGCTTGCTGATGCTCGCCGTGGCGCCGGCATGGCCGGTATCAACCGGGCGGACGATCGGGTAGCGGGAGATGCCCGCCGGGGGGTTTGGGTTGAGGAACGGTCTGCCCGTGTACCGGGCCGTCCCGCCGCCGAACACCCAGTCCCAGCCCTTGCCGAGGGTGACGGCCTGATAGGCGCCTCCACGATCCGCGCAGAGGCTCCCGATCCCGGTCAGGGTCCAGGTCTGCGAGGCGTCGTACGCAGTCCAGGCCGGGTCGAGCGCGTCAGGAGCATCCGCTTGCGCCGAACCCGTGACGGGATAGGGCAGCGCCCGGGCCTGCGGGTCGCCGAACAGGTCGGGCCCGAAGAGCCCGAACGGCCCCTTGCCCGCGATCGACAGGACCTTCGTTGCTGGCTCGACGAGGCCCGGTGGCAGGAGTGCCACGACCTTCTGGTGAGCGCGCACGTCCGCCGCGATCTTATCTGCGGCGACACAGGGCGCGGTCGGCGTGAGTTTCAGCCGATTGACCGTTACATGGCAGGGCACCACGAGCTGGCCGCGGCTGGCGAGCGTCCCGAGCTCGTCGATGGTGATCGTCGCCTTGAGATTCGTGATGCCGGTGACGACGGCGAGCGGGAAGGTGGCAGGGGGGGTTGGGCTGGGCGTGCGGGTCGGAGATGGCTGGAGAGTCGGGGTGGAGCTGCGGGAAGGCACGAAACTGGGGCTTGGGCTCGGGCATCCGACGAGCAGCGTCACGACCGCGACTGCGGCGACTCCTCGGAGCGTCGCCGGGGTCTTCACCGCGCTATCGTAGCCACCGGGTGGCAGTCATGAACACACTCGACGACGCTTCCGTTGCTCGGGGCGCCGATGGGCCCCGACCCGTTCGTCGCGCGCGCGCACACGAACGCCGTGCCTCGCGCACGCTGCGCGCGCGCCGTGTGCTGCCCGCACGCCGTGCGCTCGCCATCGGGCTCGTCCTCGGTGCCGCGCTTCTCGCCGTCCCGGCAACGACGCCTCCTGTAGCAGCCATCGGGCCGCTCCCAGCATGCCGCCTCGCAGACATCCCGACGGTCCCGCGGGATTACAACAGCTGGAGCACCACGCTCGTGGACTGGCTCCTTACCGTCGGGAAGGACTACAAGCCACCCGATCTCGTGTCCGTGAGGGAGGCGGGCATTGCGGGCGGCGGATACATCCGCAAGGTGGCGATCGACGATCTCCGCGCCATGGCCAAGGCGACGGCTCAGGCCGGCACGCCGATCGGCGTCTGGAGCCCCTACCGGACCTACAACGAGCAGGTCGCCATCTTCAACGTGTACGCCAACACCTACGGCTACAAGAACGCGATAACGTACTCGCAGCGACCGGGCCACTCAGAGCATCAGCTCGGCCTGGCGATTGACTTCATGACGGCCGGTGGCGGCAGCC
>JALYLE010000074.1 GCA_030774375.1 Chloroflexota bacterium
CGATCGGGAAAGTGACCCGGGACACGGAGCGCGACCGGTTCATGTCGCCCGATGAGGCAAAGGACTATGGCATCATCGATGCGGTCTACAACCTCGCGGGATCCTCATTGATCGCTGCAGCCCACGATGCCGGACTGGCCGGCGGCGAGGGCTCCAGCGTGACGGAGCCGGCCGAGACGACGGAGCCCGAGCCGGTCCGCGAGCCAGAGCAGAAGAAGTCGAAGTCCTGACCCGGAGATCGAGCGGGGCGGGCCGGAGACCGGCAGGCGAGGGGAACGGTTGAGCACCACGGGCGGGAGCAAGGGCACCAAGGTCCCGTATCGCTGCTCGTTCTGCGGCAAGAGCCAGGAGCAGGTCCGCAAGCTCATTGCGGGCCAGGGCGTCTACATCTGCGACGAGTGCATCAACCTCTGCCAGGAGATCATCGAGGAGGAGATGCTCGAGCAGCCGAAGACGAAGCCGGCTTCCGCGAAGCTGCCCAACCCGCGCCAGATCAAATACGCGCTCGACCAGTACGTGATCAGCCAGGAGAAGGCCAAGAAGGTCCTCTCGGTGGCGGTCTACAACCACTACAAGCGGGTCAACGCCGGCCATGCGGTCGACGAGGTCGAGCTCCAGAAGTCGAACGTGCTCCTGGTCGGGCCGACCGGCTCGGGCAAGACCCTCCTGGCGCAGACGCTCGCACGCGTGCTCGACGTGCCGTTCTGCATCGCCGACGCGACCTCGCTGACCGAGGCGGGCTATGTCGGCGAGGACGTCGAGAACATCCTGCTCCGGCTCATCCAGGCTGCCGACTTCGACGTCGCCCGTGCCCAGCGCGGGATCATCTACATCGACGAGATCGACAAGATCGCGCGAAAGGCGGACAACCCGTCGATCACGCGCGATGTGTCGGGCGAGGGCGTGCAGCAGGCGCTCCTCAAGATCCTCGAGGGCACGGTCGCCAACGTCCCGCCCCAGGGCGGCCGCAAGCATCCACACCAGGACTTCATCCAGATCGACACCACGAACGTGCTGTTCATCTGCGGCGGCGCGTTCGACGGGCTCGAGAAGATCGTCGAGGAGCGGGTCGGCAAGCGCTCGATCGGCTTCGGCTCGGAATCGGCCGCGGTCGGCTCGGTGGAGCGGGGCAAGATCCTCGAGAAGCTGATGCCGGAGGACCTGCTCAAATTCGGGCTCATCCCCGAGTTCGTCGGGCGGCTGCCGGTCATCGTGACCCTCACGGCCCTCACCTCGGCGGACCTCGTGCGCGTCCTCACCGAGCCCAAGAACGCGATCGCCCGACAGTTCCAGAAGTTCCTGTCGCTGGACAAGGTCGAGCTGGTCTTCACGCCCGGCGCGCTGCAGGCCGCTGCCGACGTCGCGCTCGATCGCAAGACCGGCGCACGCGCCCTGCGCTCGATCGTCGAGGAGGCGCTCCTCGAGGTGATGTACGACATCCCGGAACGAGCCGAAGTCCGGAAATGCATCATCACCGAGGAGACGATCCGCTCCGGCCGGCTGCCCCTCCTGCTGACCAAGACCGAGGTCGACAAGGGCGTCGACGAGAACAATTACGAGGACTGGCTCGCCGAGCAGGGCGCGACCGCATAGTCCGGGCCGACGGGATTCGGCCCAGGGATTCGGCCTGCGACTCGGCCCAGGGATTCGGCCCAGGGATCCGGTCCAGGCATTCGGCCTGCGACAGCCGCGGCACCGCGACCAGCCCCACGGGCGCCCGAAACAGTCCGGTTTGGCACCGATCTCTCGTCTCCGCCGACGATCTCCTGCCAAATCTGCGCATTTCGCAGTCCGTTCAAGCCGCTCGCTGCGTTTCTTGACACATCTGCGTGGTTCGCAGCGCTGTCAAGAGATGGGCCTACTGACCCGCAACCCGCTGCGTATTTGGCAGATCTGACAGAAACCAGACCCCGCGAATGGGACGATCGGGGTGCCGCAGCCACGCTCGCACCTCGCGACTTCGGGCCGGGTAGACGGTCGCCATCGTCACGCCATGGCGCTCGAGGATGCGCCGGATCGATCGATCCTCGGGGAAGATGAGCACTCGCCCGACGATGCGCGGATGCCAACCGAATCGCTCGCGCCACAACCGGGGTGCGAGGCGTTCCTTCATGTCGAGCATTCGGTGCATCTCCTCCATGGAGCCGATCGAGCCCTTTACCTCGCCAACCGCAAGCGCGAGCGTCGGCCGGTAGCCGGCGAGGATGTCGATCGATCCGCGGTCACCGAACTCGGAGAAGCTGACCTCGGCTGCCGCTTCCCAGCCGCGCTGGTTGAGGACCCGCAGCGCCAATTCGACAAGGCCAGCGTGCCGTTCGTCGAGGAGACGATCCGCAGCGGCGCCGTGCCACCACGTCGAGAGTCGAGCAGTCCCATCAACTGCGCCGAACACGGCCCGGATGCGCCCGAGGCGCACGTCGCTCGCTCGACCCGCCTCGACCGCAATGACGTCGCGAACGGGTACCCCGGCCATCTCGGCGACTGCCACCTGCGTGAGCGCCGAACGACGTCGAATCGCCTTCAGCGTGTCGCTGAGTCGTGCGTCCTCCGAGACGGTCAGGGCACCGAGGCGGGAGTTCGTGCGCACCCGTCAATGATCCGAGCGGGCGCTCTCCTGCCCCTTATCTAGCGGCGCCGCGCCGCGGGTCCCACCTTCCGCCTGGTCCTTGAGCCCTTCGACCCGTCCGTCGGCGCGCTCGACTTCGTCGAGTCGTCCGGCTTGGGTGCGACGTGCTGGGTTGCACCTCGGCTCGTACCAAGCGATTGCCCGGCGCCTTGGCCCGTGACGGACGATGACCCGAAGCCGTCACCGACGAGCGACACGAAGATGTCGACGAGGTCCGGGTCGAACTGGCTGCCACGCTGCCGTTGCAGCTCGATGATCGCCTCGTCATGGGCCATTGCCCCGCTATACGGGCGGTCCGAGATCATCGCCTCGTAGGCGTCGGCGATGGCCACGATGCGCGACCCGATCGGGATCTCCGCGCCCGCCAGGCCGTGCGGATAGCCGCGCCCGTCGAACCACTCGTGGTGATGGAGCACGATCGCCGCCGCGTCGCGGATGGCGCCCGCCTGCTCGAGCACGACCTGGCCGATCTTCGGGTGCTCGACGATCGACCGCCACTCGGCTGGGGAGAGCGGCGCCGGCTTTGACAGGATCTCGTCGGGGATCGCGAGCTTGCCGAGGTCGTGGAGCAGGCTGGCGGTGCGGATTCGCTCGATGTCGCCATCGGGCAGGCCGATCGCCCGGCCGATCTCGGCCGAGAGGTCGGCGATGAGCTTGGAGGCGCCGCCGGCCCAGCCGGTCCGCTCGGAGAGCGAGGCGAGCAGCTGCCGGTTCGAGGCCTCGAACGCGGCCCGGCCGATCTTCGCCGCGTGGATCCGGGCCGAAACATCGATCGCGGCTCGCGTAAGGCTGCTGTTGTCATCGAACGGCCGGTGCGCCTGGACCTGATCGCGACCTTGTTCCTTGGCGCCGTACAACGCCCCGTCCGCCTCGCGCAGCAGCTGGTCGATATCGATGCTTCGGTGGGCGCCATTGCCCGCGACGCCGATGCTGATCGTGACCTTGATCTCGATGTCGCCCCCGGACGACTCCACGACCAGCAGCGTCCGCCCGATGACCCGTCGCACGTTCTCGGCGCTGGCGAGGCCGCCATCGAGGTCGGTCTCGGGCATCACCAGCAGGAACTCCTCGCCACCGTAGCGCCCGAGCGAGTCGACGCCGCGTACGCTGGAGCTGAGCAGCCTCGCGACGTGGCGCAGGACCTCGTCGCCCACCGCGTGGCCGTGCGTGTCGTTGACCCGCTTGAAATG
>JALYLE010000075.1 GCA_030774375.1 Chloroflexota bacterium
ACCGCGCGGCGATCGAGTGGTGGGCGGCGGTGGTCGAGAATGACGTTGAGATCACTCTCGCTGGCGTCTCGGTCCTGCACTTCGATGCCACGGGACTGGTGAGCGAGCAGCGGGACTCGTGGAACCATGCTGAGGGCCTGCGGGAGCCGCCGCCGGGATGGGGTCGATGATCGCCACCAGCACCGCAAGCCACCTTCGTCGGGGAAGGCCCGATGATTCGCGCGCCGCATTCGACGTCCTCATTGAAGCCGCCCGTGACCTGACCGCCCGCCAGGGCATCGACTGGAACCCCGACCCAGACGAGTTCTGGACGCAATCGGAGTCGTTCTATCAGCATCTGGCCACTCACGCTGCCGAGTGGTGGTTGGCAGAAGACCCCGCCTCTGGCGAGCTCCTCGGGTACGCGCGGTCAATCCAGCGCGGGGGGCTCTTGGAGCTTTCAGAGTTCTTCGTCCGTCCGGCCCACCAATCGGCGGGGATCGGCCGTCAGCTGCTGGAGCGCGCTTTCCCACGTGGGCGCGGCGACGTGCGGGTCATCGTCGCGACCACCGATGTCCGGGCGCTGCGGAGCTACTACCGCGCCGGGACGGTCGCTCGCTTTCCAATCGCCACGCTGGAAGGAGTCCCACAGCGCACGGATGATGAGCTGGAGCTCCTCGCCACCCGCGCCGGGAAGGAGGACATCGCCGCGTTGGCCAGCCTCGAGGCTGGGGTGCTCGAGTTTCCTCGCGACGCCGATGATTTTCTCTGGCTGCTCCATGAGCGCGAGGGATATCTATACGAGCGCGACGGGAGGCGAGTCGGTTTTGCCTTCGTGAGCGCGACGGGCAGCGGGCCGATGGTTGCGCTCGAGGCGGTCGACCAGGTCTCGATCCTGCGCCACCTCGAGGGCCGTGCCGCAGAGCTCGGCGGCGGAAGGTTGGGTCTCGAGGTCCCGATGGTGAACGAGGTCGCTGTTCGCCACCTGCTGGACCGCGGCTTCAAGATCGATCCGTTTCTGACAATCCTGATGTCGAGCCGGCCATTCGGCCAGTTCGATCGGTTCATCGGGATCGCTCCACCCCTCGTCCTATGAGGACAGACCTGCACCCTCGGAGTGTCGATTTCCGACGTCCCCGCTCGTCGTGGGTTCGAAGGCGATCAAGTGGATCGCACTCGATTGCCCAACGGCCAGGAGGACGAGGAATGAGCAGGGGATTCAACCTTCGAGCTGGAACGCTCGCCAAGCGGGGAACCCCGCGGCGGCCGCGTAGGTGGGCCACAGTCAGGCTGGCGGCGATCGCGGCGGCGATCTCGCTTGCGCCAATGTCGTCGCCTGCCCTCGCCGCGCACCCGGCTCACCCGGCCTATGGCGATACGTCCGTCTTCGCCACCCTTCCGTATCCTGGCCATCCGTTCGGCGTCGCGGTCGATCGGGACCGAGTCTATGTCTCGACGAGCAGGGGCGACTTCTTCGCCAACCAGCCGAATTCCGACGGCGAACGGGTCTTCGCCTACACATTTGGGGGAAAGCTCGTCAACACAACGAGCATCTCGACGATGCCCGACGCCACGATGGGCTTGTGGGGAGTAGCTCTCGATGGCAACCCGACCCCGACCCACAAGCTGTATGTCGCCGACATGAATGGTCGGATCCTTCGCCTCAGCCTCGACCACAACCCCGGACCTCCCGAAGTCTTCGCCACTCCTCCGCCTGAGTTCGCCGGGGGATGGATGACCACGATGTGGAATGACCTCGTCTTCGATCCCGCAGGCAACCTGTACATGACCGATGACAAGCCGCGGATCTGGCGGGTCACCCCAGACGGTCAGGCCTCGGTCTGGTTCTCTGACGATGCGATCGCCGGCTACTTCGGCTTCGCGGGCGGCCCCCTGGGTGGGAGGATCGACCCCAGCGGCAACTGGTTCTACTTCACGATCACCATCTCGGCCGCGTATCCCCTCGAGGCCGCCGTCTACCGTCTGCCGCTCGTCGAGCACCCATCAGCGTCCGACCTTGAGCTGGTTCATCGCTTCCCCGTCGTGCCGAACCAGCCGCTTCCGCAGGCCAGTGGCCTCACCTTCTCGAAGGCCGGCAACATCTACGTTGGCCTGATCGGGCCGAACCAGATCGCCGTCCTCGACCCGGCCGGCAACGAGGTGCGTCGCATTTCGAGTCCGCTCTTCGACTCGCCATGGGGCCTGGCCTGGCTGGGGCAGTCGTTGCTCGTGACCAACGCGGACATCCAGCCAGTCGAGAGCCCCGACAAGTGGAGCGTGCTCAAGGTGTTCGTGGGCGAAACCGGACTACCCCTGAACCGCCCGAGAACGTCCGGAAGCGAGGGCAACTAGCCGCAAGAGAGCCGGCGGGCTTCCGACGAAGCCGAGAGAACCTCAACGACGGGTGCAAGGCGTGAGGCTGCCAGGCGGCGGCCTCACTTTTCTTGCTGGATGGGATCGAGATGCAAACGCGCCCCGAGGAAGCTCGGTCCGTCGCCGCGCGTAAGATAGTTGCGTCTGCAACCGTATCTCCCGACATCGAAGAGGAATCTGATGCGCGACTTCAACAAGCTGCTGATCGATGAGCTGCGCGCGAGCGGGGGGCAGATCGCTTCGGGGCCGATGGCTGGTCGCCCGCTCCTCGTCCTTACAACGACCGGAGCGCACAGTGGCGAGCCCCGCGAGGCCGTCTTGACCTTTACGCGCGATGGCGACCGATACGTCGTCGCGGCTACGGCGGGCGGCTCCCCCAAGAACCCTGCTTGGTTCCACAACCTCGCCGCCAATCCGATCGCAATGGTCGAGGCAAAAGGGAAGTCCTTTCAGGCTCGCGCAACGGTCGCCGACGACGCTGAACGACAGCGACTCTGGACAGCCCACGTCGCCGAACGACCGGAGTTCGCCGGCTACCCCGAGCAGACAGGCCGGACGATTCCTGTCATTACCCTGGAGCGCGTCGGCGACAATTAGCCCCAGAATCCATTGCGCCTTCAGTGAGCAGCCACGTGAGCCAGTCGCCGATAGCCGACGAGCCGATCGCGCCAACCGAGCAGGAGATGCGACTCTCCGCCACAGGGCGCGTCGAAGCGTTCAGCGACGGCGTGATGGCGATCGCCATCACGCTGCTCGTCCTTGATCTGAAGGTCCCCACAACCACCGAAATTGAGAAGGCGGGCAGCCTCATCACTGCCCTGGCAGATCGATGGCCGTCCTACGCCGCGTACCTCGCGGCGTTCCTGACCATCGGCATCATCTGGCTCAACCATCGAAGCTTCGTCGACAAGATCAGGCGCTTTGATGCCACGCTGCATTGGCTCAACCTCGGCCTCCTCCTGGGGATCGCGACCCTTCCATTCCCGACATCGCTGCTCGCCGCGTATGTCACAGATAGCAACACCACTGCGGCTTCCACCGCTGCCGTGATCTATGGGCTCCTGTCCTTCGGAACCGCGCTCCCCTGGAGCTTCATGTGGCGACACCTGGCACGGCACCCTGTGCTGCTCGAACCGCCGCTCGACGCGAGATACGCCCGCAAGGAGCTCCGCCGCGCCGCCCTGGGCCCCGTCATTTACGGGCTGGCGATCCCGTTGGCGTGGTTTGCGCCGCTCGTGGCGCTCGCCTTCTACATCGCCCTGGCAGTGCTGTACGCCGTCACGAACCAGGGAGCCTCGCTCGGTGGGGCTGCGGCCGGCGCTTCGAGGTAACGGCGGGCGCTCCGGACCTACTGATCCGTCCAGAACCGCTGGACATTCGTCCCTAATGTTGGCAAAATTCCTCACATGGCCTCAGCTCCAGATGTGCGAATCGGTGAGGCGGCCGAGATGCTCGGTGTCTCCGTCGAGACGATCCGTCGATGGGAGCGCGCCGGTCGGGTGGACGTCGCGCGAACGGCGGGCGGGCAGCGGGTCGTCCCG
>JALYLE010000076.1 GCA_030774375.1 Chloroflexota bacterium
GGCCTCGATACGAAGGCCGCGTGCCAGATGATCGTCGAGGGTCGTGAGTTCCTGGCGGAAGAGCGGCGAGTTATGGGCGCGCCGCGGATCCTCGACGACCAGCCCCTGCCGCACCGCCTCGAGGTCGAGCCAGCGGCCCGCAGCAACGTCCAGGGCCGCCGCCAGCCGCCACGAGCTGCCCGCCGGCGCGTTGCGCTCGCGGACGTGCGCCACCTTCATGGACGCGAGTCTATCCTCTTGACACCCGAGGACAGCGCCATGGTGGATGTGATCATGCGCGAGGCCGCGGGCTGTGGTGAAGGGAAGGACGATGGCGCGATTACAGCGCAAGAAGCTCGACAACCCCGATGAGGTCCGCCCCTATGCGGCTCGCGGCCGGACGGACATCTTTCAGCTCGATGACACCGTCATCGGTCGGATGGTCAATGAGCCGGGCTGGCGGTGGTCAGTTGATGTTCGTCCGACCGTCGGGACCGATCGCTGTCTCTACCATCACGTGGGGGTGGTCCTGTCCGGGGCCCTCCACGTCGAGCTCGCCGACGGGACCGAGCTCGACATCGGTCCGGATTCGGTCTTCGAGATCCCTCCCGGGCATGATGCGTGGGTCGTCGGGGACGAGCCGTGGGTCGCGCTCGACTTTGCCGGGGCGCGCGCCTACGCACGCCCGGTGATCGGCTCCGGGGAACGAATCCTGGTGACGCTGCTATTCACGGACATCGTGGACTCGACGGCCACCCTGGAACGGATCGGGGATGCGGCGTGGCGCGAGCTGCTCTCCACTCATTACGGGCGGATGCAATCCGAGCTCGACCGATACCGCGGCCGGGAGATCCAGTCGACCGGCGATGGGCTGCTGGCGGTCTTCGACGGGTCAGCGCGCGCGGTGAGCTGTGCCGAGGCGATGGTCAGCGCCTCGCACGAGCAGGGCCTTTCGATTCGCGCCGGCCTGCACACCGGCGAGGTGGAGGTGGTCCCGGGCAGCATCCGCGGCGTCGCGGTGCACACCGCCGCCAGGATCATGGCTCTCGCGGGCCGGGATGAGGTCTTCGTCTCGGGCACCACCTACGAGCTGCTGGCCGGCTCGGGTTTGAGCTTCGAGTCGCGCGGGCGGCACGAGCTCAAGGGACTTGCCGGGGACCGCGAGGTCTATGCGCTGGTTCGCACGGAGGCAGCCTGAATTACAAATTGCCGCGCTTCTCCTGCTCGCGCTCGATCGCCTCAAAGAGCGCCTTGAAGTTGCCGACCCCGAAGCCCCGCGACCCGTGGCGTTCGATGATCTCGAAGAAGAAGGTGGGCCGATCCTGGACGGGTTTGGTGAAGATCTGGAGCAGGTAGCCCTCCTCGTCGCGGTCGGCCTCGATCCCCAGCTCCTCGAGCGTCGCGATCGGTACACCGACGTCGCCTACCCGGTCCGGCAGCGTCTCGTAATAGGCGTGGGGCAGGCCCAGGAACTCGACCCCGCGCTCCCGGAGCGCTCGGACGCTGCCGACGATGTCCGTGGTGCGCAGGGCGATGTGCTGAGTCCCCTCGTCGAGGTAGTAGTCGAGGAATTCCTGGATCTGGCTCTTGCGCTTGCCGGCGGCCGGCTCGTTGATCGGGAACTTGATCCGCCCGTTCCCGTTGGTCATCACCTTGCTCATCAGCGCCGAGTACTCGGTGTGGATCACCTTGTCGTCGTAGTGGATGAGCTGGGCGAAGCCCAGGACATCGCGATAGAAATCGACGAATCGGTTCATGTCGCCAAGCTCGACATTGCCGACGCAATGATCGATCTCGAGCAGCGTCTGGCCAGTCGCGGCGGGGGCGGGATTGCGGATGCGGTGATAGCCGGGCGCGAACGTGCCACGGTAGTCGTTTCGGTCGATGAAGCTGTGGATCACTTCGCCGTAAGTGTGGATCGCGGAGTGACGCAGGATCCCCTTGTCGCCTTTGAGCTCGGTCGGCTCCAGGGCCGAAACCGCCCCGCGCGAGGTGGTCTCCTTCCACGCCGACGCGGCATCGTCGACGGCGAACGCGATGTCGTGCACGCCGTCCCCGTGCTTGGTGACATGCTCGGCGACCTCGCCTTCCGGCGAGAGCGGACCGGTGAAGACGAACCGGATGTCGTTTTGGACGAGCACGTAGCTGGCTCGGTCACGGACCCCGGTCTCCAGCCCGGCATACGCGACCGGCGTGAAGCCCCACAGTGCGCGGTAATAGGCTGCCGCCTGCTTCGCGTTGCCGACCCAGAACTCGACGTGGTCGATCCCCTTGAGCGGGAGAAAGTCCTGTGCCTCGGCGGCGGCGTTGACATTGAGATGGGCGCCGGCCTGGTTGGCGGCGCCGCGGCTAAGCGTCTTGGCCATGGGTCGCGGATCGGCCTCCTACGGCTGCCTCGGGATTGACCGATTGTATCCCTGCTCCTCGGGCACGCCTCAAGTCGAGGCGAGGGTGATTCGGCGCGGCCGGTGCTTCAGCGCGGCCGGTGCCTCAGCGCGGCCGGTGCTTCAGCCGATCCACCGTCGGTGCCGCGATGAGGGTCACCTCGATCATCTTGTCGACCGCGGCGGCGAGCTCGTCGGGGGAGAGGTAGCTCTCCTCGGAGCTAATCTCTTCCGAGATGACGTCGCTGACGGTCAGCGTGCACGCCGCCTGAATGCCGGCCCGCGCGGCCAGGTAGAAGAGCGCCGAGGCCTCCATCTCAAACCCAAGCACGCCGCGATCGCGCCACTTCGTCGCGTAATCCGGATCGGTGTTGTAGAAGACGTCGACCGATGCAACCGGCCCCACCCAGACCGGGATGCCGGCCTCCTGCGCGGCGTGGTACAGCGCGTGGGTAAGTGCAAAGTCCGCGGTTGGCGCGTAGGGGTCACCGTGGAGATAGGTTCGGGTCGCGCCGTCGACGGGACACGCCGACAGCGCGATCACCAGGTCGCCAGTCTGGATGCCAGCCGCGATTCCGCCACAGGTGCCGACGCGGATCAGCTGCTTGGCACCCAGCCGGAGGAGCTCCTCCGCGACGATCGAGAACGATGGTGTTCCCATTCCGGAGGTCTGGACGCTGACCGGGCGGCCGCGATACGTTCCGGTCCAGCCGAGCAGGCCGCGGTTCTCATTGACCATGCGGGCGTTCTCGATCCCGCCGTCGAAGCGCTCGGCGATCCGACGTGCCCGAATCGGGTCGCCCGGCAGGAGGACCAGCGGGGCATAGTCCCCAGGGTCGGCGTGCAGGTGGATCTGGGGCATCTGCTGCGTAGGGTAGCGCGCGACGCAACGGGAACCGATCAGACATCGAGTCGCGAAGGGGCCTCGCGACGGAGGATGCCGGCCAGCAATGCATGCGCCCGTCGACCTTCGCCTCCCTCGAGGGCAGCCAGGACCGCCCGATGGTCTTCAGCTGGGGCATTGGCAGTCCATTCGAAGGCGCGCCCGGCCAAGTCTGCGCGGAGCCTCATGGCGATGCCGTCATGGATCGTTGCAACCAACTCAGTGCTACCGGCAACGACCAGGAGGCGATGGAAGTCCAGATCTGCAATCGCTATCAGGTCTCCCTCCGCGCCGTGGAGCGCCCGAGCCAGCTCGCTCCAGGCCGCTCCAAGCTTCCGGAGTTGGACTGGTGTACGGAGCCTGGCAGCCCGTCGAATGGCAGCAAGCTCGAGGTCGGCGCGGAGCTGGTGCAATTCCAGGCTATTGGCACGATGAAGCTCAATCGCGGCCAGGCGTATCGGTCGTCGCCGACGCGCGACGAAGGTGCCCACCCCGTGCCGAGACTCCACCAGCCCTGCGTGGCGAAGCGCGGTCAGGGCTGCTTGGAGGGTGGGCAGACTCACGCCTAGCGCCGCAGCCATTCGTCGCTGGCTTGGAAGGCGCTCGCCACCTCGAAAGTCACCAAGCACGATTCGGCGGCGAATCTGATCCGCGACCTGCAGACCGATAGGGGCTGGTTGCGTGGAATTGAATGGACTCATGCGGCGCGCTCGCCCGCGTCGCAACCCGCGCTGACTGTACAAGTGAATTGCACAGTTGCAGGTCGGGCTGTACTGCCTGATTCGCCGCTACTTATCGTCCTGGATCGTTCTCGAGGAATCTGTCCGGTAGGATGCGGACGATGCCGGCAATTTCAAATACAGGCGCACGGACCGCACGTGCATCGCGGTGGGAGGGTGAGCTCGCCTTCGCCAGCGAGGTCGCGCTCGAGGCCGGGGTTGTGCTCCAGGCGGGCTACCAGAACGTCGAGCGGATAACCCACAAGAGCCGCCGCGACGTGGTGACCGATGTCGACTACCGGTCCGAGGAGCTCGTCATCAAGGCCATCCGCGCCGCATACCCACACGACGCGATCCTGGCGGAGGAGTCCGGACGGCACGGTGGCGATATTCGGGCGGCCAAGGGACGCACCTGGGTGATCGATCCGCTCGACGGAACCGTGAACTACGCGAACTCGATCCCGTACTACTCGGTCAGCATCGGTCTCGTGGCATTCGGCAAGCCGGTCGTGGGAGTCGTGCTCGATCCTGCCCGCGGCGACCTGTATGCCGCCGCTGCGGACGGTCCTGCCCGACTGAATGGCGACCTCGTGGTCGCCTCGGACAAGGACCAGCTGGCCGACTACGTTGTCTCGCTCGCGATCATCGGCCGGGGCGGAATCGGGCGCGAGCGGCGAATTGCCCGCCGCATCCGCATCTCGCGGCGTATGGGAAGCTTTGCCCTTTCGCTGGCCTATGTCGCGTCCGGTCGCTTCGACGCCGTGGTGCAGAACGGCGGCCTCTCGCTGTGGGACGTGGCTGCCGCGGGGCTCATCGCCGAACGGGCAGGCGCCACCGTGACCGACCTGGGGGGTGGGGCGTGGTGGGACGCCAGCCGTGCGTCGGCGACGGTCAGCATTGTCGCCGCACCCCAACCTCAGCATGGCGAGCTGCTCGCCCTGTTGCGCGGCGTTGGGGCGAGCGTCCAGACGCGCCGGCCCTAGGGATCGGGCGGGACGCGCAGCAAGGGAGGGTCGACGAGGCGAAGCACCGCAGCCAGCATGACGAGGGTGCGTGCCGTCGCGCCCCAGATGCGCTCGCCGCCATACCGGTACACACGGGCACGCAGCGACAGCCCACGCAACTCGATCAACTCCTCGACGAGGGCCTCGTCGGAGAGCAGGTGGCTGACAGGCAGCTCGATGATGGCGGCGACCTCATCGGTGCGCGCCACGAGAGCCGGCCGGCTGGGCAGGGTGGCCACGATCGGCCGCAGCTCGAAATTGCTCACCGGGATCCAGATCTGGTCGAGGGAGCCATGGACGAGGACATCGGCCGGATCGAGGCCGACCTCCTCGACACCCTCTCGAAGTGCGGCGGCCGGTAGACCGCTGTCTCCGGGCTCGACCGAGCCGCCTGGGAGCGATACCTCTCCGGCGTGGTCGCGGAGCGCCGTCTGACGAACGGTCAGCGGCAGGTGCAGCTCGCCGCCGTCGCCGGGGTAGAGGAGGACCAATGTCGCGGCCGCCCGCGCGGGTGGGAAGGTCGACCTGTCGTAGGCCGGCAGGTTGCTCAGCCCAGCCGCGTCGCGTGGCAGGAGGATCGGCTCGACGGGGATGGGTCGCGGGACCCGCGCCAGCGCTTCGGCGACCGCGTTCTCCCACGGCCGGGCGGCACGTACCACAGCACGTACCATATGCGCCGTGACCTCTATCGCCTCGGTCGATCCAGCCGAGCGGCTGCGCGCTGCGCTGTATCGCGCGCGGCTTCGGGTGAATCGCACCCCGCATTTCACGCCGCAGACCCGGAAGGAGGCAAATCGAGCCCTCGACGCGCTGGAGCGCCAGGTGGGCCGCAATCAGGTCAACCTCGGTGACTCTGTACGCGCCATCGAGCTGCTGATCCGCGCCCACCCCTCAATCGCTTTCGATCTGCTGCGCGACGAGGACTTCGCGGAACGCTTTGGGGCCGCCATCCGCCAGCTCGGGCTTCGCGGCATCAAGCAACGCCTCGACGAGGTCACCAACTCGGTGATGGCTGAGCCGATTCCCGGGCCGACCCGTGGACGCCTGCATCGCGACGAGCTGCCTGCCGACGAGCGCGTTGACGCCGAAGGGCGGCCGCTCCCGCCTCGACAGGGCTACTACTGAGCCGGGGTTGGCCGCTTGTTGAGCCGGATTACCCAGCCGCGGCAGCGCCCAGCGCGCTGATCAGCGAGGCATCGGTGGGCGTGGATCCGAGCCCAAGCCGTTCGCCCAGCACCGAGGCCAGCGGCGGCTCGAGGTAGCTCGACCGCAGGGCATCCCAGGACGCCGAGCCGAAGACCGTCGCCGGAGTCCCGTCCGCGATGACTCGACCGGCGCGCAGTACGACGATGCGGTCGAAGGCCTCGGCGGCGAAGCGCATGTCGTGACTGATCGCCACCAGCGAACGGCCGGCGGCGTGGACGGCCTCAATGACGCTTCGCACGCGATCCACCCCTCGCTCGTCCTGCCCCGTGGTCGGCTCGTCGAGGACGAAGACGGGCGTTCCCATGGCCAGGACCGATGCCAGGGCGAGCAGCTTGCGGCGCGAGGCGCCGAGGTCGTAGGGATTCGTCCGCTCTTCATTCTCCAGGCCGACGGCGGCGAGAGCCGCCTCAACGGCGGCTCGAAGCGCAGGACCACGGAGTCCCAGATTGCGCGGTCCGTATTCCACCTCCGCTCGCACGGACCCCGCGAAGATCTGACGGTCCGGATCCTGGAAGACGAGGCCGACGGTGCGTGCCAGCTGCGCAACTGTGGTATGGCGCACATCGGCTCCATCCACCAATACGCGACCCGATGTCGGGCGGAGGAGCCCGTTCAGGTGGCGTACCAGCGTCGACTTGCCGCTCCCGTTTTGGCCGACCAGCGCGACTCGCTCGCCGCTGCGGATCCGGAGGTCGATTCCGTCCAGGGCACGGACCCTCCCCTCTGGGTAGACGTGGGTCACAGCCTCGAGCGCGAGCTCGACCATCAGGACGTACCTGACCCGGCCAGCGCCCGATCGAGCCAGTCGCTTCCAAGCCCAGCCTCGGCCGCAAGACGTCTGAGGCGGATCGCCGAAGGCTCCGCGACGCCGAGCTCCCGCAGCCGCGGATCCGTCAGGACCGCATCGGTCGTGCCCTCCAGGGCGATACGGCCGGCGTCGAGGGCGACAACGCGGTCGCAGACCGCGTTGAGCAGATCCGTCTTGTGCTCCGCGATCAGGATTGATCTTCCTGATTGCGCCAGCCTCCTGATCGCTGCGGAGACGAGCCGAGTCCCGGCCGGATCGAGCTGGGCGGTCGGCTCGTCGAGGACCAGATGAGCGGACGCCATGGCCAGGAGCCCGGCGATGGCCACCAGCTGCTGTTGCCCTCCTGACAGGCGCGCCGGGTCACGTTCAGACAGGTCCTCGATGTGCAGTGTCTGGAGAGCCGCCTCCGTTCGGGCCAGGACCTCGCCTCGCGCGACTCCCAGGTTCATGGGTCCAAAGGCGACCTCTTCGTAGACGGAGCTGGTGACACCGGAGAGCTGCGTCGTCGGGTTCTCGAAGCCGATGCCCACCCGCGCCGCCATCTCGTGCATAGCAAGCGGCTGGCTCTCAGCCCCGTCGAGCAGCAGCCGCCCAGTCAGCGACCCGCCAACGGTGCGCGGCGCAAGACCCGCGGCGACCAGGCAGAGCGTCGACTTGCCCGCCTCGGAGGGACCAACCACGCCCACGATCTCGCCGTCGTGGAGGGTCATGCTGACCCCGCGCAGGGAGGGACGCAGGCCGCCTGCGTAGCGGTAGGAGACGTTCTCGAGGGTCAGCATCGATCTACGGGTCTAGCGCAGCCAGCCGGCGAGACGCGCCGCGATGAGAGCGGCCAACGCGATGATGAGTCCCCATCGTCCGAGCGTCTGCCATTGGGAGTCCGGAGGCCACCAGAGCAGGGTCCTTTTGCCGGGTCGGGTGAAGCCGCGCGCCTCGAGGGCCATGGTCCGCTCCTCGACCTCGGCGATCGAGCCCAGGATGACCGGGGCCACGATGGGAAGGATGCCGCGGATCCGTCGCAGGAGGCCTCCTTCGGTGTCGAGGCCGCGCGCGCGCTGCGCCGCGGTGATCTGCGCCGCCCGCTGGACCATCGCCGGTACGGCCTGCGCGGATGCGTTGGCGACGAATGCGATCCGTGAGGAGATGCCCCGACGTTCCAGGTCGACCACCAGGTCCTGGGGGCGGGTCGTCAGGTAGAAGAGGGTGATCGCCCCGGAAATCGCCATGATCCTGATCAGGATCTCGAGGGCGAATCCCAGGCCCTCGGCGGTCGCGGTGATCGGTCCCAGGCGCAGCAGCACGTGGTGGGCGCCTGGAAAGAAGAAGAGGTTGACGAGCAGCGCGCTGATCGCCAGGGGAAGCGTCAACAGCAGTGAGGTGCGAATGACTGCCCGGAGTTCACGCGCGAGTATCGCGGGCGCCAGCACGCCAGCGCCGACCAGAACCAGCGGACCGCTCACGCCGCCAAGGGCGACGGCCGCCACCGCCGTGACGGTCGCCAGCGTGGCCTTCGTGAGTGGATTGAGCCGATGGACCGCGGTCGGTCCGGGCCGACCCAGGAATGCTGGGACGGACCGCGCCTGATCCGGAGGTGACTCCACCCC
>JALYLE010000077.1 GCA_030774375.1 Chloroflexota bacterium
CCGATGAGGCCGATGTTGGGGCCTTCGGGTGTCTCGATGGGGCACATCCGGCCGTAGTGGCTGGGGTGCACGTCGCGCACGTCGAAGCCAGCCCGTTCGCGGCTGAGGCCGCCCGGGCCGAGCGCGCTGAGCCGACGCTTGTTCGTCAGCTCGGCGAGCGGGTTGGTCTGGTCCATGAACTGGGAGAGCTGGCTGCCGCCAAAGAACTCCTTCATGGCCGCCACCACCGGGCGGATGTTGATCAGCGAATTCGGGGTCGCCTGGTCGGCGTCCGTGATCGTCATCCGCTCCTTGACGACGCGCTCCATGCGGAGCAGGCCAATGCGGAACTGGTTCTGGATCAGCTCCCCGTTGGCGCGGATCCGGCGGTTGCCGAGATGGTCGATGTCATCGGGCTCGCCGCGGCCGTTGTTCAGCTCGACCAGCTTGCCGATGATCGACACGATGTCGTTGCGGCTGATCACGCGCGCCTCGCGCGCGCCCACCGCATCCTCTGTCGGCAGCTTGATCTTCATCTTGGTGGCCACGTCGCCCAGCGCCTTGCTCAGCTTGTAGCGGCCGACGCGTGCCAGGTCGTAGCGGCGGAAGTTGAAGAAGAGGCTCTGGACGAGGGCGCGGGCGTTGTCCGCCGTGGGCGGGTCGCCGGGGCGCAGCTTCTTGTAGACCTCGATCAGGGCCTCCTCCTGCGTGGCGGCGGGGTCCTTGTCGAGGGTGCTCTTGATGAACGGGTGATCCGGGTGGTCGTCGACCGGCGCGAAGAGCGCCTGCATCTCGGCGCTGTCGACGATGCCGACCGCGCGAAGCAGCGTGGTGACGGGTATCTTCCGCTTGCGGTCGACCTTGACGCTGAGCAGGTCCTTGTTGGACGTCTCGAACTCGAGCCAGGCGCCGCGGTTCGGGATCACCTTGGCAGCAAACAGCATCCGGCCCGTGGTCGGATCCTCGGACGCGGTGTAGTAGACCCCCGGCGATCGCACCAGCTGACTGACGACGACCCGCTCGGCACCGTTGATGATGAAGGTGCCCTGATCGGTCATCCACGGGAAGTCACCCATGAACACGACGTTCTGCTTGACCTCTTCGGTCTCCTTGACGATCAGGTCAACCTGGACCTTCAGCGGGCGCGAGAAGGTAAGGTCGCGGGTGCGGCATTCCTCTTCGCTGAACTTGGGATCGTCAAACCAGAAGTCCCGGAAGTGAAGTTCCAGGTTCTTGCCGGTAAAGTCGGTGATGGGCGTGATCTCGTCGAGGAGCTCGCGTAGGCCAGTTTCGACGAACCAGTGGAAGGATTGCGTCTGGGTCTGGATCAGGTTCGGGAGGGGAAGAACCTCGGGGATGTGGGAAAAACTCTCACGGCTGGGAGCCAGCTCGAATCGGCTGACTGACTCGGCCAAAGCCATTCAGGACTCCTAAGGAAGGCAGGGTGGGGCGCGGACACGCGAAAGAGGAGTATAGCACCGGTTTCCGCTTCGTCAACCAGAGTGCCCCCCACAAATTGAGCCCGCCACGGCAATGGCCCTGAGAAGTGCCACTTCGACGCCCATGCTCAAATGCCAGCCATTGCAGGCGATTCGACCGATTCGTCTTCCGCGACGATGTAAAGGCCGATTCGCCTGTGCCGTGGAAGGAGTCCCTACAATCGCTGGCGAACGACCTCTCCCCGTTCCCGTGCGAGGTGGCGCTCATGGGCGACTCGAACCGCGTGATGATTGAGCTGGGCAGGAAGAAGCCCGTGGCCGTGGCCGTGGCCTTCGACTGGCCCGGCTGGGAGCGGAGCGGGACGTCGGAAGAAGACGCGCTGCGCGTCCTCGACACCTATCGCGGGCGATACGCCAGGGTCGCGGAGCTTGCCGGCCTCGCGGGCGAGTTCAGCGCCACCGGCGACCCGGTCGTCGTCGAGCGAACCGAGGGCATCGGCATGACCGATTTCTACGGGCTGTCGATGCGAGCAGCCGGACCCGAGGAGGAGCAGATGAGCGACGCCGAGTGCGAACGCAAGATTGCCCTGCTCGGGGCCTGCTGGACCTACTTCGATGATGTCGCCTCCCGTGTCTCCGCGGAGCTGCGGAAGGGTCCGCGGGGAGGAGGACGCGACCGTGACAGGATCGTCCAGCACGTCAACAACGTCGAGATGGGCGATTTCGCGAGGAAGGTCGGCGTGATCATGCCGACCGAGGCTTCGCAGGATCCAGATGCGCGCCGCGCTTACCGCGATGCCTTCTGCGCCGCGATCCGCGAGTCCAACGCCCGTGGCGCATCGGCGCGGAACTGGACGGTCCAGTTCGTGATCCGGCACTCCGCGTATCACGTGCTCGACCACGCCTGGGAGATGGAAGACCGGGATCTGTCCGGCGGCTCCTGACGCAGGACGCGGCGGAGAGTGAGCAGGTTAGGAGATATCGTCCGGCATGCTGGGACCAGTGCAGGGTTGCCGGCAAGTCGCGGAGAGAGGCCGCCCCCCACTTATGCCCGCCTAGCCACGCCGTTTGCAGCCCCGGTAACTAACGGAGAACGAGCAGCCGATTAGCCGCTGTCTCTGGCCCCCATTTACCCAGCCGGGCAAATCCCAGCCACAAATCGGCGTCCCGACCCCGTTCAGCCTCCGTTAGTTACCTCAGCGGCAAATCTGCGCCGACGCCGCCTTGATGGCGCCGCTTGCTGCCAGCGGGTGGCCATACAGCCCCTTGGTGCCCGAGACCGGCACGTGGCCCTTCGTGCCCGAGACGGGGACTCGCGCCGCCATGGAACCCCGGCGCAGACGCTGGAGAACCATTTCGTGACCACGACCCTACGGGACGTGCCAGATCGTGTGACCAGCCGGGAACGCGTTGCTGCTCCGCGTCAGGGTTAGGAGACATCCATCGAGCCTGAATTCGAAGAGCACCTGCGCGTCGAAGCCAGGCCAAGGTGTCATCCCTTCGCGCTCCGCGAGCAACTGGGCAGCGACTCGATCCCACGCGTCTCTGTCGTCCAGCTCGTAGGCGGTTCCGGTGATGTAGAACGCATCGTCCGCTCGAGGCGGTGGGAACGTCTCGCTGTGGAGGGCGAAGCGACCGTCACGCCGAAGGTCGGCCAACTTCGGGCCGCGCACGATGAGTGCGAAGAGCGCGTCATCGGTCAGCACCGGAGAGATCGGATGGACGCGCGGACCCCCGTCAGCGCGGACAGTTGCGAGGAAGCCGAGCCCGATCCCGAACTCCTAGAACATCTCTCCACCGATCGTCGCGAGATCTGGTCGCAGGGCCCGAAAGCCTCCCCAGCTGACGGGACGACCGCTTGGCGGGTCAGGCATGTGCGCCGGTTTCCGGATCGGCGCGGCGAAATACCAGTGCCGCGTTCATCCCTCCGAACCCAAACGAGGTCGACAGGGCCGCGTCCAGCAGCGTGGCGCACGGCGCCGACAGGACGTTCAGCTCACACCGCGGATCGAGCGTCTGGAGGTTGCAGGTACCCGGGAGCAGCCCGTGGTGCAATGCGAGCGCGGTGATTGCCCCCTCGATGGCGCCGCTCGCCCCCAGCGGGTGCCCATACAGTCCCTTGGTGCCTGAGACCGGTACCTGTGCGGCACGCGGACCCAGCGCCACGTGCAGGGCGCGAGCCTCGGCGAGCTCGTTGAGCTGCGTGCTCGAGGCGTGGGCATTGACGTAGCCGATCGCATCCGGCCGGAGCTCCGCGTCCGTCAATGCAGTGGTCACCGCACGCGCGGCCACCTCGCCGGAGGGGAGCGGCGCGGTGATGTGATAGGCATCGGTCGAGGCTCCAAAACCGGCAACCTCGGCGAGGATCGTCGCCCCCCGACGCTCGGCGGCCTCCATCGGTTCAAGGACCAGGACGGCCGCGCCCTCCGCCATCACAAATCCGTCGCGCTCTGCGTCGAACGGGCGCGAGGCGCGCGCAGGATCGTCGTTTCGCGAGGAGAGGACCCGGATCATGGCAAAGGCGCCTACCGTGAGTGGTGCCAGCGGAGCTTCGGCGCCGCCGGCCAGCGCAACGTCCACCACGCCATCGCGGACCGCGTGAAAGGCCTGACCGATGGCGATCGCCCCCGATGCGCAGGAGTTCGCGTTGCCGATCGCCGGCCCGCGAATGCCCAGGTCGATCGCGACGTTGCTCGCTCCCGCGCCGCCAAAGATGGCGGTCGCCAGGGTGGGCGCCACGCCGCGCGCGCCGCGGGCGATGTACGCCGCGTGCTGCTCCTCGCCGAATGCGACCCCACCCAGGGCCGAGCCGATCCAGATGCCGGTGCGGTCGGCATTGCCGTCACCCGTGGGCAGGCCCGCATCCTCGAACGCCATCCGCGCAGCGGCGACCGAGAGCTGGCTGAATCGGTCGAGCCGCCGTGCTCGGCGCGCGTCGAGATGGTCGGCGGCCACGAAGTCGTCGATCTGAGCGGCGATCTGCGACGGGAAGGGGGACGCGTCGAATCGGTCGATCGCCTTCACCGCAGAGCGATTGGCGAGCACGCCCTCCCAGAGTCCGCGACTGCCGTGGCCGATGGGCGTGACTGCCCCGATACCGGTGATCGCCACGCGCCTTCCGCCGCTCATTCTCCCGCCTCCGAGCCTGCCTCGGCCAACTCCTTGACCCGCCGCAACGTCCTGGTCGCGATCGCCTCGATGAAGTTCGCGATTACGGCTCCGGCGAGCGGCCAACGAGAGTTGAGGTGATGCTCGATGCTCACGTCAACGCCGCCCGGGTCCGGGCGCAGGCGCCAGGCCACCGCCATGCCGCGCGTGACGCCGCCGGTGTGCACAAACTCGATTACGCCGTCATCCGGCCGTTGCCGCTGGATCGCCTCCCATCGCACCGGAATGAAACCCCGCCGCGCACCCATCGCAAAGCGTCGCTCACCCGCCGGATCCGGGAGGCGGCGCACGTAGCGGTAATGAGGGAGGCGCTCCGGCCATCGCTCGACATCCGCCGCGAGCGCGAAGATGCGCTCGGTCGGGGCGTGCATCCGCATGCGGAGAACGCTCTTCACGGCCACAGGACCCGGGCCAATGTCGCCGGGGAGAGGGCATCGGTGGCCGGCCGGCAGTCCCCCAGGGCGCTGCCCAGGATGGCGGCCGGAGCCGGCCGTGACCCGAGACGCCGCACGGCGTAGGACATGACCGGTGGAGCCGCGAGCATGCCCTGGATGAGCCACGTGAGCGCGTCTTTCGCGGCGAAGGCGGCACGCCGGCCGTCCAGATACCGATGGGCCACTTCCTGATCAGGCGCCTCGAGCGCGTCAGCCGCGAGGCGCGCCGAGCGCAGGGCACGGTAGATCCCCTCGCCGGTGAACGGATCGATGAAGCCTGCGGCGTCGCCGATCAGCAGCCATCCATCCCCGGCTGCGCGACTCACCCGGTGACCGATGGGCGCGGCTCCGCGGATCGGGGTCAGTCGGCG
>JALYLE010000078.1 GCA_030774375.1 Chloroflexota bacterium
GGGGATTGCGCTCTTGATCGGCTGGGCGATCTCATCGGTCATCGGCCGGGCCCTTCTGCCGCGCTCCGGCCTGGTGATTGCCCTCGTCGTTCCGCTGATCTCTGCTCTTGCCCTCGGTGGCACCTGCGTGGCACTCATGAACGCCTCGATTCCAACGCCGCCCAGGAACGGGTCGATGCATCTTCAGATCCTCCCGCCGCGTACGTTTGACGGGACGGGCGTGGCAGCCTGCTACCTGCGCGAGGGAGGCGGAGGGGTCGACGTCAATTCGCAGGAGCTCGGCACCCTCGACGGGAAGGGTGTGGGGGTCAACCTTTCCTGGCACGGCGACGGGAGCGGCACGCCGAAGGACCTATCGAGCACCTTCGTGTCGATCTTCCTCAACTCCACCTCGGAGACGGAGCTGCCAGAGTCCTACTCGACGGTTCCCAGCACGCGCCTGGAGGTCCACGCCGCCGCGGATAGCCTATCTGGCACCATGCAGTTCGAGGGCCTAGCCCCAGAGCCGATTGAGCGGCCCGCGGGCGAGGCAACCCCCGAGCCGATCTCCGGATCGGTCAGCTGGACCTGCGAGTAGCTCAGATGACCACGCTCGCCCTTCGCCCCTACACACCGCTTCGCATGGTCCTGACCGTCTGCGGCCAATGCTTCAGCGACGACCCGGACCGCGAGATCGACTACGCCACGGACATCCTCCAGGGCAACCTGGTTATGCAGGACGGATCGGTCTGGCTGCGCCGTCATTGCCGCCGCGGCCACGGGGAGGTGGTCAGCCTCTACGACGAGGACTACCCGCTCTGGGAGTACCTCCAGCAGTGGCGGGTGCCGACGCGCGAGATCGTGGAGGACACGCCGGACAACGTCATGCCCATCCCCATGGGCTACGCCAACGGCCTCGGTCGTCTCCAGACCCAGCACTCGTGCATCCTCCTGCTGGACGTCACCGAGCATTGCAACCTGAACTGCCCCACCTGCTTCGCGGCATCTGGTACGAACGTGGGGAAATACGCCCGACTGCCCCACATCCTGCGCACGTTGGATGCGTCCATCGAGCGGGAGGGCGGCAAGATCGATGTCCTGATGCTCTCCGGTGGCGAGCCGACCGTGCACCCCGAGATCATCGAGATCATCCAGGCCGCCACCGAGCGCAAGGTGACGCGCGTGCTGCTGAACACGAATGGCATTCGCGTCGTGCGCGACGACCGCTTCCTGGATGCCCTGCGCACCCTGCGCGACCGCGTCGAGGTCTACCTGCAGTTCGACGGCTTCGACCTGGAGACCCACCTCTTCCACCGCGGGGAGGACCTGCGCGACATGAAGGCAGAAGCCATCCGGCGCCTGACCGATGCCCGCATCTTCACGACCCTCACCATGGTCGTGGCCCAGGGCGTGAACGAGCACGAGATCGGTGCGGTCGCAAACTTCGCCTTTGACACCGATTACATCGCCGGCGTGGCGTACCAGCCGGTCTTTGGCTCCGGCCGCGCGAATCCCATCGATCCGATGCAACGCATGACCACCACAGGGGTCCTCAAGCGCATCGGCGCCCAGACCGATGGGCGGGCCGATGCGGACGACTT
Source organism: Chloroflexota bacterium (assembly GCA_030774375.1). Next base: position 1,581 of record JALYLE010000078.1, read on the forward strand.
CATCGCCCTGCCGTGCAGCCATCCGGACTGCTGCGCGATCACCTACTTCGTGCGCGATGACTCGGGGAAATATCGGTCCATCCCAAAGCTGGTCGGAACCGATCGGCTGAAGGCGAATCTGTCGGTGGTCGGCAACCGCATCGCCGCCGACGACGAGCTGTGGGACGCGCTGATCGGGATGATGAGCGAGACGACCACCATCAGCCGTCCGGAGCTGGTCGACTACCTGCTCAATATCTGCGAGGCGTGCGACATCGGGGTCGGCGGCTTCATCAAGGACGTGGGGCGGTACCTGCTCAAGGGCGAACGCGCCGCCGAGCTGGTGGCGCTGCGCACCAAACGCCTGACGGTAAAGTCGTTCATGGATGCCTGGACGATGAACATCGAGCGGCTCCAGCAATGCTGCGTGCACGTTGGATCGACCGATGGCGAATCCGATCCGGTGCGCATCCCGTTCTGTGCGCGGCAGCTGTTCGGCAACCTGCGACGTCGAACCTCCGCCGGCCAGGTTGCGGCCCGCCAGCTCGTCCAGCTTGACCGCCTGGCGGTGCCTTCGTGAGCGCGGACTCGTCGGCCATCGACCCGGTTCGCGCGTGGCTCGCCTCGCGACCGCCGCTGACCCGCGCCCAGAAGTACGATCGGCTGGGCTTCACCTTTTGCAAGATGGGGACGGTGGGGCTGCTGGCCTGGCTGGTGACCCCGCCGATCTTCGTGCTGTTGGTGGCGCTGATCGCGATGGGCCTCTACGGGCGGGCACTGACGCTCGGGATCACCCGCAGCCAATGCATCCTGCGTCGCCCGTTGCTGATCATGGGCTTCTGGGCGGCGGTGGCCGCAGCCGATACGACCTGGCTCATCTTCCTGCGCTGACTGCCGCGCGGGGCGCCCCCGAGTTGCGTGGCGACGCAGATTTGCGGCAAGGCGACGGCCAAATCGGGTTGTACTTCGTCGTTAGATCCCTCGGGCGGAACCGCCGAGGTCGGCGGGGACTGGATCCCTGGGCGGACTAACTGTGTGGCAAGGCCGTTCATATGGCTGGCCCGGGCGCCGCGCCCTCGGTTCTCTCAGCCTTCCGCCGGCGCGGGGGATTCCCAGAGGGCGAACTCGTTGCCCTCAGAATCGGTGCACACGGCGTACCACCCTTGACCCGGCACTTCGGCCTTCGGTTCGAGGAGCGTCCCGCCCAGGTCGGGGAGTCGGCTGACTGCTTCGTCGACGGAGTCCACGCTGATGTAATTGCGGACCTTGTCCGGTGCGCTGACGTTGCGCTTCCCGATGGCGCCGCTCACCGATTCGTCGCCATCGCCCGCGCTGAACAGGAAGTAGTCGTCGTATTCCGGCATGGCGCGAAATTGCCATCCGAACAGCTCACCGTAGAAGCGCTGCGCCCGCGCCGGATCATCCGCAGGAATCTCGACGTGAGTGATCTTGCCCCTTGACATTGGTCCACCTCCTCGACTACCGCGTGGCGTTCTGCATTCTGACGAACGGCGGCGCCCGCAATCGACATATGCGATGGTTGTCCAATGGATCGTCCACGCATGGTGCGCACCGCGGGCGGGCGCTCGATCGAGGTCTACCTCGGGGGTCAGGAGGCCGGCCTACCGCTTCTCTTCCACAATGGCACGCCATGCTCCGGCCTACTGTACGCACCGTTCGTCAAAGAGGCGTCAGAGCGGGGCCTGCGGATGATTGGCTATTCCCGCGCGGGCTACGCCGATTCGTCGCGAGACCCTGGCAGGAACGTCGCGGA
>JALYLE010000079.1 GCA_030774375.1 Chloroflexota bacterium
GCCATGCTGCTCAGCATCGGCAGCGAGCTGTTGCGCGGGGAGATCGTCGACACAAATGCTGCGGAGCTCGCCGCCGAACTCGCGGAGCTTGGCCTCGAGCTGCGCTCGACCCGTGAGCTCCCGGACGAGACCGCCGCCATCGCAGAAGCATTTGACGAAGCGCGAGGCAGCGTCGATGTGGTGGTCGCGAGCGGCGGGCTGGGGCCAACCCACGACGACGTGACGCGCGACGGCCTGGCGCATGCGCTCGGCGAGCCGCTGACCAGCGACCCCGCGCTGGTGGAGCGTCTGACCCGACGCTTCGGCGGCGCGGACCGCATGCCGGAGAGCAACCTGCGCCAGGCGCTGGTGATTGCCTCGGCGAGCGTCCTGGAGAACCCGATCGGCTCGGCGCCGGGCTGGTGGGTCGACCGCGACGGCGTGGTCGCGGTCCTCATGCCCGGCGTGCCATCCGAGATGCGACGCATGTGGCACGAGCAGGTCGTCCCGCGTCTCCGTGAACGGTTCGCGCTCCGGCCGCTCCGCGTTCGGACGGTGAAGGTATTTGGGCTCGGTGAGTCCGCGGTGGCGGCCAGGGTCCGCGACCTGCTCGAGCGCCCCGGCGACGGCGTGGTGACCGGAATCTATGCCAAGGACGATGGCGTCCACCTGCGCTTCAGCACGCGTGGCGAGGCGGCAGCCTTGGACGCCCTGGTCAGCCAGGCCCGTGAGCTATTGGGGAACGATGCCTACGGAACCGATGGCGTTTCGCTCCCCGCCCTTGCGCTGGCAGCTCTGGGTCGCGCCGGCGTGCTGACCCTGGCGACGGTCGAATCGGGCACCGAGGGCACACTCCTCTCGATCCTGGCCGGGCACGCCTCTGGCTCCGCCGAGGGCGAGGCGCGCTGGCTGGGCGGGGTGTTGCAGCCGGTGGATGGACCGCCTCCGTCTGGGCTCGCCGCCCAGGGGGTGCTGAACGTGAGGCTCCGAGCGCCAGAGGGAACCGGCCGGAGCCGGGTCGACATGCGCCTCGATGGATCGCCGGTCTCCATGAGCGAGCGACAGCTGCGCATTCACGGCAGCGGTCCGCAGCGCGCGCGGCGAGCGGCCTACGCCGCGCTCGATGCCGTGCGTCGGGAGCTGCTCACCAGCGACCGATGAGGCGGGCGGCGGCCGGGGCGACCTCGAGCCGCCAAGCCTCTCGCTCACCGATCAGATCACCATCGGCCTGAACCGGGAGGCCTCTCCCGTCCAATGCGGTCACCAGTGCGGAGGTGGCGTGCACCGGTTCGGCGCGCGGGGCGGCGGCCACAGCCCACCGCACCGCTTCGGCGGCGAGCCGATGGATGGGACCGGAGTACACCCGCAGCGTGATCCGGCCCCGATCTGGGCGCGCGCCGGGATTGACGCGCAGGCCACGCCCGTAGAAGGGCGTGGTGCTCGCGACCAGCAGCTCCATGGGGCCCTCGTGGACCACGACGTCGTCCGCTTCGACGCGGACGACGCGCCGCCGCACCAGCTCACCGAGCGATCCTGCGACCGCGGACGCCCACCCGCGCAGCCGCCGCGCGCCGGCGGCCGCGTACCGGCCAGCCACCACCGCATCCCAACCGGCACCCGCGAAAAGCGCCAGCCGGCCGTCGACCCGCACCAGGTCAATCGGCCGCGCCGTTCCCTCCACAAGGACCCGGGCGAGCGCCTCGGGCCGGCGCGGCAGGCGGAGCAGGTGAGCCGTCGCGTTTCCGAATCCCGCCGGGATGTAGCCGATGGACGCGTCGTGTCCGTAGAGGACGTTGTAGGCAATCCCGAGCGAACCGTCGCCGCCGGCGATGATCACCGTTCGGTATGGCGCCACACGCTCCTCGAGCCACGCCCGCAGCTCGTCCGGGGAGCGCGTAGCCGTCACCTGAACTTCGGCATCGAGCGCGATGCGCGTGAGCTCGATCGCGCGCCGGACATGCCCGCTTCGAGCGCTGCCGGCGCCCTCATTGACGAAGATCGCCGCCGGCCGGTCTCTTGCCATCGCGACCCGCATCGGTTCAGCTAGGGTAGGTTGCCGAGCACCTCGGTTGCCTGCGCCTCGGTCGAGGTGCTGACGAAGAAGAGGTCGTCATTCGTGGCGTACAGGTAGATCTTCGCATTCGCGCTGGCGGGATTGGTGCCTATCTGGACCGACTTGCCGCCCACATTGCCTGCCTGCCAGGCGTAGGTGGTGCTTCCCTCGTCGGCTGCCTTCTTGAAGACAGCGATCAGCTTGTCCGACCCAGCTCCGGGGGCATGGAAGACGAAAACCGCCACGGCGGTCTGCGAGCTGGGGTCGGCGCCGTAGCCAAAGGCGACCGCCACGTCCGCAGGCGAGACACCAAGTGCGTCCAAGAAGGCCTTCGTCTCGGCGCTCGAGCTCGCCGACGCGATGAACTCGTTGCCCTTCATGCTGAACTTCTGGAGCGTCACGCCGTCGACGCTGTCCGGGATCAGCTTCTCGAGCTCCAGGTCGCTGTTCCCGATCGACGGGATCACGAGGCCGCTCGAGCTCGGGGTGGGAACGGGTGTGGGCGTGGGCGTCGGCGTTGCGCTCGTGCCCGCGCTGTCCGAGCATGCTGCAACGATCAGCATCAGCAGGCCGGCGATACCGGCCATCTTCCAACGATTCATTCGGGGCGATCTCCGCGGCGTGTGCTAGTCGGCGGCCCTTGGAGGCGCCGCGAAGCATACCGGAGCCCAGCGAGAGCCGGGCGCGGAGCACCCGGCTGCTGCGCCGTGAAGGTCAGGCCCGTGGCCGTTCTAGTGCAGGAACGGGCTTCGCTGGCGCTTCAGGAACCGGCCGTCCCCCGGCTTCCCGAGCCACTCCTCGCCGTCGACGATGATTCGCCCCCGTGAGAGCACGACATCGGACCCACCCGTCACCTCGCGACCCTCGTAGCACGAGTAATCGACCGCCATGTGATGGGTCGTGGCGCTGATCGTGTGCTTGCGCTTGGGGTCGTAGACCACGAGGTCCGCGTCGTGGCCCACTGCGACCGCGCCCTTCTGCGGCAGGCCGAACAGCTTCGCGGGCGCGGTGGAGATCAGCTCCACCCATCGGGCTGGCGTGATGCGGCCGGAGACGACGCCGCCGTCATGGAGCAGGTCGACCCGGTTCTCGACGCCGGGCAGGCCGTTGGGGATCTTGCGGAAGTCGCCCCGCCCGAGCTCCTTCTGGCCATGGAAGTCGAACGGGCAGTGATCGGTGGAGACGACCTGCAGGTCGTCGTGGACGAGTCCTCGCCACAGATCCTCCTGGTGGTCCGCGGGGCGCAACGGCGGCGAGCAGACGAACTTGCTGCCCTCGAAGCCGTTCCCCAGGTCCTCGAGGGAGAGGAAGAGGTACTGCGGGCACGTCTCGGCGAAGGCGGGCAATCCCTCATCCCGCGCACGCTGAACCTCG
>JALYLE010000080.1 GCA_030774375.1 Chloroflexota bacterium
ATTGTATTGGATACAGTCAATACCGAACGGAAGGAAACGCACAAGCTCATGTCCGGCTGGAACAGCAAGATCATCGAAGAATTCCGCGCCAAGGAAGGCACCGGTGTCGGCTTCTTCGGCGACCACCTCCTTCTGCTGACGACCCGCGGCGCCAGGTCGGGTGAATCGCACACGACGCCGCTCGCCTTCCACCGCGACGGCGACTGCTACGTGGTCATCGCCTCGATGGGCGGCGCGCCCAGGCATCCCGACTGGTACCACAACCTGCTCGCCAATCCCGACGCAGTGGCCGAGGTGGGCACCGAGACGTTCGCCGTCCACGCGACGCCCGTCCCTGGCGGCCCGGAGAGCGATCGGCTCTACGAGCAGCAGGCCCAGATGATGCCCGGCTTCCGCGAGTACGAGACGAAGACGACGCGCATCATCCCGGCGGTCGTCCTCGAGCGGCGTGAACAGGTGAAGCTGGCCGCATAATCGGCGAGTGAAGTACACCGTCGTTTACGAGAGAACGCCGCGCAACTACTCCGCGTATGTCCCCGACCTGCCGGGCTGCGTCGCTGCCGCCAAGACGAAAGAGGAAACTCGGCGCCTGATTCGAGAGGCGATCGAAATGCACATCGAAGCGATGCGCGAAGACGGCGAACCGATCCCTGACCCCGGCAACGCTACTGAGGTGATCGAGGTCTAGCCCAAGGCCCGGAACTGCACGCGAGCCTGGCGCCATGACTGGGCCGATGGAGCGCAGGGAACTGCCGACTGCGGTTTGCGGGCCATCCGACAGCGGGCACCGGCTGTGGGTCTAGAACGGTTTGCTGACGGCAGAACCTGTGGCCGGGGCAGCGCAGTTACCCGGCGAGCGGCGCGAACAGTCGGCGCCTGTCTTCGACGACTAGCCAGGTCGATGTGCCGGCACCCGACTCGACCACCGCCAGCGGGCACGTGTAGTGCTCAATGCGCTGCGCCGGCTGTGGGCCGTTGGGCCATTCGACGCTCGCATTGGCCGGCCGAGCGGGAATCAGCCAATATTCCCCTGGCTGCGGGTTGCCGCCTCCAAACGCCACCTCGATCCCGTCTTCGAGCGGCATCCAACCGTGGCCCTTGACGCCTGACGTGATCGCGCCGACGCCCGCCCATCGTCGGGCTTTGGGGTGGAGTGACAGATCGACGGCCAAGTCGTGATCGACCGGTGCGATGGACACCCTTCTGCGGTCGAGTGCCACGATTTGCGCGAGCAGACCACCTTCCCTGTCGAGTTCGAGCGCATCGTCCAGCAGCTCCAACCAGTCGCCTGGCGCAAGACGGTCGGCCGAGTCGGCCGCGCTGTCGGTCAGGGTCAGTTGGTCGGCGTCGATCGACGCGAGCGGGAGCACGAGCGACGCGTTGTCCCGCGACCACTTGAACGTCACATCATCGCCCGCATCGGCGGTGTGGATTTCGACCCTGTACAGCCGATTCTCCAGCCCGGCGTAGCCCTTCCGGATACGCACATTGAGGGTCGCCCGGTCATCGCACCCGACGTCGCTGTCGCCGACAAGCGGCCGGAACCGCGCCTGCCAGACGACCTTGAGGCGGGTGGTGGTGTCGGGACCGCCAAGCGCGACTTCGCGCAGCAGCGGATCGTCGAGCGCGGTGATCTCCCGCTCCCAGACGTCGAGGTAGACGATCTGTCCACCGCGTGTGCTCGCCGGGACGGTGAGTGCGGCACCTCCACTTGGAATGTCGGGTTGATCGTCAATTGCACAGTCGTGCTCGTTCTCGACGAGGAGACCATCGACGTAATAGCGACCAGCCCCGATCATCAGCTCCCCGCCGGGCCCAACGGTGATGCCAAAGCCGGCTGCGTCGCGTGGCCCGCCGCAGGCGCCGATGAGGTCGCGCGCCAGCGTGCGCGACCTGTGCCGATCGATCTCGGTGTGCTCGTTGAAGTCAGCGTCGAGCGAGACGCGACCCTGCTGTTGCAGGACCGCCGAGTAGTGCCTGTCGGGGCGAAACGTGAACCGACTGATGTCTGTTTTCACTCGATTTCGAGACGCTCGTAGGCCAGCGTCAGCTCCTCTATGGCGACGTCCGTGCCGAGAGCATCGAGCGGCCCGCTCGAGTACCTAACAATCCGCGCGTTGCGCAGCTTCCAGGTCATGACCACGGCTGTGTGGTCCTCGCTCTGTAGCTGGATCGTGACGTTGCGGACCGCGTTCTGGTTGCCGTTTCGGATGTCGTCGATCCATTGGTAAAGCTGCAGCGAGCCGATCAGGCCTCGCCGCAGAGTCACGTCGGCCACCCTGTTGAGGCCGGTGATCTTGCGCGAGTTGTTTGCTTTGTCGTTGCCGTTCCGGTACTCGATCACGTCGACCGACATCGAGATCGCGCTGCACTCCCGGAACCCAGCCTCCGGTCCATCCGTGCTGCCCGTGCCGAGGTCGACCAAGAAGTTGAACTGGGCATACGGTTTGTCGCGTAATACAGCCATCTCAATCTCCCCAGAGCAAATCGTCGAAGGTCAACTCGAGCTCCTCGAACGCGATTTCGTTTGCCAGGGCGTTGAAAGACGGGCCCGACCATCTGGACGGCCACGCGCCCACCAGCCGCCAGGAATTCACGACGCTTCCGCCCGGAGCCGACAGCTGTCGGATGACCACATCCCGGCCGTCCTTCTTGCCGCCGACGATGGCCCGACGCCACTCGTAGAGCTCAGTGCCTGTGGTGAGGGCGCGGCGCAGGACGACCGGCGCAAATCGGTGTCCGTGTCGGCCGTCCGAGGCGTCGGGATCGGTCGCCGACGTCAGCGGACCAGCCTCGGCAAAGCCAAACTCCCGATCTCCGATCAGGACGACAAAACTGCTGGTCCGGAGGAGCGCGTCCTCCCCGCGCCGCGCCACGCCGTCGATACTAGACCGGCGCTGCAATATGCTCCCCGAGCATGATCTGCACTAACTGCGGCACCGAGAACGTAGCCGGGGCGAAGTTCTGCCACGAGTGCGGCCAGACATTTCC
>JALYLE010000081.1 GCA_030774375.1 Chloroflexota bacterium
ACCTGATCTTCCTCGGGCTGCTCATCGGCCTCGTCCTGGCCACCATCGTCGCCGGACGGATATCGGATGTCGCCTTCTTTGCGGTCGCAGGCGCCCTGCTCGCAACCTTCGCGTACGCCGCCTATCGGGCGCCGCGGCTGGTGATCATGCTCCTGGCATTCACCCCGCTCGTGGACCGCTATCTCATCGGCGTGATGGTCCCCGACGAGCTCCAGAGCTGGGCGAGCTACCTGTCGGAGAGCCTCCTCTTCCTGGCGGCGATCGTGATCGCGGTCCTCGGACTCCAGCGCCAGACGCTCGCGGCGGCCTTTCGCCACCCTGTCTTCTATGGGCTTGTCGCATTCGCCGCGATCGGCATCGTGTCGGCGGCCATCAACGCCGTCCCGCCAATCACTGCCGCGGCCGGAATCATCTTCACCGTCGATGCCGCCGCCCTCTACTTCCTACCGCGGATCGTTGGTTTCGAACGGCGCGAGGTGCTTATCGTTGCGGTGGCATTCGTCGCCGTGGCCGCCATTGCTGCGCTGCTCGCGCTCGGCCAGGTTCTGCTGCGACCGGACATCCTGGGTCTCGCCAGCTCGCAGGGACGATTCGGCGAAGGGGTGCGCGTCGGCTCGTTCCTGAACGGAAACCCCAACATGCTTGGTGCAATCCTGGGGCTGGCCGTTCCGTTCCCCGTCTTTGGGATCTTTCGGCTGACCCGCGCCTGGCGAGTGCTTGCGATATGCGTCGCATTCGTGCTGATCCTGGCGCTCTTCTTCACCTTCTCCCGCGGCGCGTGGCTGGGGCTGGCGCTCGCGATCGTCGTGGTCGGTGCCATCGTCGACCGCCGGGCGATCCTCGCGCTCCTCGTCCTTGGGGCGTTGGCTTACGGGGCGGCGCACGTCATGCCCCGACACATCCTTGGCACACAGGCCGAACGCTCACAGCTCGAGCTCGACATCGAGGACGCGACGATCGGCCGGATCGGGGCGATCGGCGCCGGCAACGACCTGCGAACGCTCTTCATCCAGAACGCCATACCGATCATCCGCGACCACCCGCTCGTGGGCGCAGGACCAGGGCGCTGGGGCGGCGCGGTCTCGTCCCATTTCACGTCGCCGCTCTGGGACCAGTACACCGTTGGCAGGGCGCCGGAGGTCTGTCCTGCGCCCCCGGAGGCCGGCGCGTGCAAGGGGCGCACCGTCGATAACTTCTGGCTCCACATCCTCGTCGAGTTCGGGATCCTGGGAGCCCTCGTCCTGGTCGGCCTGCTCGTGGCCGCCGGAACCGAGATCCTCAGGGCTGCGCGTCGGACCAACGCCTACGAGCGCGTGCTGCTGGCTGGGTGTGCGGCTGCCGTCATCGTCCTGGGGGTGGACTCGATCTCGGAGATGCTCCTCGAGGGGAACACCTCGTCCTTCGTGATGTGGCTCATGTTGGGCCTGGGATCGGCCCTGGTGATGACGCAGCGCCGCGTGGCTGGCATGCCCGAGCGCGCGTCGCCGCCATCGGTCTAGAAGGCCTCCAGGTACCGGTCCAGCTCCCAGCCGGAGACCTGCATCCGGTACTCGTCCCACTCCTCGGTCTTGGCCTCAACGAAGCGCTCGAAGATGTGCTCGCCGAGCGCCTCGCGAATGACGGCATCGGTCTTGAGCTCCTCCAACGCGTCGCGCAGGGTGCCGGGCAACTGGCGGATCCTGCGGCTCTCGAGCTTGGCAGCGTCGAGGTGGTAGAGGTTCTCCTCGACCGGCTCCGGAGGCGTCAGCTTGCGCTCGATGCCGTCCAGACCGGCCGCCAGCATGCATGCGAAGGCGAGGTATGGGTTGGACGAGGGGTCCGGGCAGCGCAGCTCGATGCGAGTGCTGTTGAGCTGCCCCTTGCTGATCTGCGGAATGCGGATCAGCGCTGACCGGTTGATCCGGGCCCAGCCGATGTAGACCGGCGCCTCATAGCCCGGCACGAGCCGCTTGTAGCTGTTCACCAGCGGCGCCAGGACCGCGATCATCCCCCGGGCGTGCTCCAGGGTGCCGGCGATGTAGTGCTTCGCCGTCTCCGAGAGCCCGTAGTCGTCGGCAGGCTCGGCGAAGGCGTTCTTGCCCTTCTTGATGTCCCACAGGCTCTGGTGGGTATGCATCCCCGAGCCGTTGATGCCGAAGATCGGCTTGGGCATGAACGTGGCATGCAGCGCGTGCCGGCTGGCGACCGCCTTGAGCGTGGTCTTGAAGGTCACCGCGTTGTCGGCGGTGCGGAGCGCGTCCGCGTATTTGAAATCGATCTCGTGCTGCCCGGTCGCCACCTCGTGGTGCGCGGTCTCGACCTCGATTCCGATCTCCTCGAGGTCGTTCATCATCTCCTTGCGCACGTCGGTCGCCAGGTCGGCGGAGAGGTCGAAATAGCCGGCCGAATCGTGCGGCAGGGTGCCAACCTCGCCGTCCTCGCGGCGGAGGAGGAAGAACTCCAGCTCCGGTCCGGTGTTGAAGACGTAGCCGAGCTTGCGGGCCCGGTCCATCTGGGCGCGCAGGACCCATCGCGGGTCGCCAGGGAAGGGGTCGCCATTGGGCGTGTAGACGTCGCAGATGACCCGGGCGGCTCCGGTTTCCAGCTTGGTCCCATCCACGGCGATCCCCTGCTCCCAGGGGATCGGCGAGAAGGTCGACAAGTCGGGTACCAGGAACATGTCCGACTCGGCTATCCGCGCGAAGCCCTCGATGCTCGACCCGTCGAACCACTTCCCGTGCTCGACGGCCTCCTCGAGCTGGTGCATGGGCACCTGGACCGATTTCACGGCACCGACAATGTCGGTGAATTGCAGGCTCACGAAGCGCAGGTTCTTGTCGTCGGCGAGCTTCAGGGCAGCCGCGAGTTCCTTGCTGGCCATGGGTAACACACTCCTCGAAGGATCAGACCTGGGGCCCTTCAGGCTAGCGCAGCGGAGGTGTGTCGAGA
>JALYLE010000082.1 GCA_030774375.1 Chloroflexota bacterium
TGTTCTCCATCCAGTGCGCATAGACCTTCTCGAACCGTTGCGGAACGATGCGCGTCTGCCCATCGCGAACCGCCGCGAGTGCCGGTGCCGCGAGCGGACCGGTTCGTATGAACCACTGGGTCGAGAGACGGGGCTCTGAGACGGTCCCGCATCGGTCGCAGTGGCCGACCGTCATCTGGTGCGGCGTCGCGGCCTCGAGGTCGCCCATCTTCCGCAGCCGCTCGACGATCGTCTCGCGCGCCTCATACCGATCGAGACCCGCGAATTCGCCGCCCGCCTCGTTGATCCGAGCCTCTTCGTCGAGGACGTTGATCATGGTCAGGCCGTGGCGGACCGCGAGCGCGTAGTCGTCGGGGTCATGAGCGGGGGTGATCTTGACCGCGCCGGTCCCGAACGCCTGCTGGACCGCATCGTCGGCGATGATCGGTAGGGTGCGGCCCAGGAATGGCAAGACGGCGCTCTGGCCGACCAGGTCGCGGTACCGCGGGTCGTCGGGGTGCACGGCGACAGCCACGTCGCCCAGCAGCGTCTCTGGACGCGTGGTCGCCACGCTGATCCAGCGGTCCGCATCCGGCGCGTCATCCGGTCCGGCAAGGTGGTATCGGATCGTCCAGAGCGTGCCGGTCTCCTCGCGATGGACGTTTTCGAGGTCGCTGATGGTGGTCTTGCATCGCGGGCACCAAGTAACCAGTGCCTCGCCGCGATAGACGAGGCCTGCATCCCAGAGCCGCTTGAACGCGACGCGCACCGCGCGTGCGCTGCCGGCGTCCATCGTGAAGCGCTCACGACTCCAGTCGACGCTGACCCCGAGGCGCCGATGCTGGTTGCCGATGACGCCGCGGGTCTCCTCAATGAAGCGCCACATCCGCTCGAGGTACCGCTCGCGCCCCAGCGACTCACGGCTCTCGCCCTCCTCGGCAATGATCCGATCCAGGACGAACTGCGCCGCGATGCCGGCGTGGTCGGCGCCGGGCAGCCAGAGGGTGTCGTCACCGCGCATGCGGTGGTAGCGCACGAGGGTGTCCTCGATGGCGGCGACCAGCGCGTGCCCGATGTGCAGCGCGCCTGTCACATTGGGCGGCGGCTGGATCACGACGAATTTCTCCGCGCCGGGCGGAGGCTCGTCCGCCGGGCGGGATGCCCCGCTGACCAGCCAGCGCTCGTAGATCCCCGGCTCGATGGCCGCGGCGTCGTAGCGTGGCGCGAGCCTGCGTTCCGTCGTCGTCACCTTCTGGCTCCCTCGCACCCCCGAAGAAACAGAAAACCCGCTCGTCGAAGGACGAACGGGTCGTGGTACCACCTTCGTTCGATGCCGCGCTCGTCGCGCCGCACCCTCAGCCTCCGCGGTATCGGGCGGACCCGGTCGGCTCACGCGCGACCTTCTCCCTCACGGACCCGGGCGGGCTTTCAGCCGGTGACCCACCTTCTCTGGAGGCCGATGGAGGGGTACTCCTCACGGTCAACGCCGTTTCGCGAGTCTAGCACAGGGCGTCCGGGGATCGGGCGTGTGTGTTTCCGGGGGTTCGCAACCCAGACGCGGTTCAGCCACACGAGGGTCCGGGCGGAGCGTCTGCGGCTCAGCGACCCCGCGACACGGTGACGCGCAGCGAGCCGTCGGGGAGGCGCTCTACCTGAGCGCTGCCATGCTCGATCGTCTCGATCGCGACCGCCAGATCGAAAGCGGGGTCGTGCGTCGCGCGATACACGAACTCGCCGGTGGGGCCGAGCGAAAGCGAGATCCCCCGCACCCCATCGACGCGCTCGAGCGCCTGCTTGAAGCTGGTGATTGCGCCGAAGCTGCCGAGCCCCTTGACGATCACCGCCGTTGCGGCCTCGCTGGGGCCAGCCGGGACCGCGGTCGTAGGCGCCGCTTCGCCGGGCTCCGAACCCAGCGTCGCATCGAGCTCGGCAAGGCGCGCCTCCAGTCGTTCCGCATCCTTGGACTCGTCGGTGGTCGCTGCCGTCGGGAGGCCCGTCGCAGAAGCGCTCGCATCCGCCGCCGCCTTGGCCGCGGCTACCACGGCCTCTCCGGCAGTGACTGTCGCGGCGCTGCCTTCAGGCTCCTCATCGGTGTCCGGATGTTCGATGCCCAACGCCGCGAGGCGGAGGGTGTGCTCGCTATCGGTGACCGGTTCATCGCCAGGCGGAGGAGTCTCTTCGGCTGGCGCGGCGCCATCGCCATCCAGCTCGGGCTGCGGCTGCGATTCCGCGGCCGGCTCTACGGCAACGTCTTCGGCGACTTCCGCGGCCGTCTCGGCAACGGGCCCAGTGGCGGGCTCAACCACGGCCGCCGCCTCGGTGACTTCCGCGGCCGTCTCGGCAACGGGCTCCATGGCGGGCTCCGCGACCGCCTCCGGCTCGGCCGGCGCAGCCAGCTCGCTGGCATCCACCGGGGCGGGCGACTCGAGAGCCGCCGGTGTCGCGGCCTGGCCAATCGCGGGCGGCTGGGGCATCCGCTTCGCGGCCGCCCCAAATGCCGCTGGATCGTTGATCGCCTCCAGTTGGGTGAAGAATGCCACCAGTTCCTTCTCGTATTCGCTCAGCCGGGTGCGCAGCGAATCGACCTCGCGATCGCCCTGCTCTTCGTGATCGGTGAGCTGCTGCACCAGCTGCTGCTGCCGCGCCTGGACCCTGCGCTCCGCCTCGATTCTGATCCGCTCGGTCTCCTCACGAACCCAGTCAGCGATACCTGCGACGTCGAGCTCTGATCGACGTCGCAGCTCGTCGGCCTCTTCGGAAAGTCGGGCTTGGATCGCGGCGACCTGGCGATCGACCGCGTCGCGAAGCTGGGCGAGGCTCGCTTCGCGTTCACGCTCCGCGACCTCGCGCATGGCCGTCACAAGGCTGGTCATCAGCGGGCTTGCGGTCATGTCCCCGGCCGCGTCTGTGGGAGTGGCCGCTTCCGTGGGAGTGGACGCGCCGTAGGCATCTCTTTCCACGCGCGGCCAAGCCTCGTCAGGACCGCCGCTAGCGGTGGCGGGCGTTGCGGGTTCCGGCCCGGCCGGCTGTTCATCGGCACGCGGCGCCTCGCCCTGGGGCGTCGACTCCTCATCGGGTTCGTGCGTCGCCCAGGGAAGGCGGATCGCAGGTCGGCGCGGCGTGGAGGTCATATGTGTTGGTCACCCTTGGCGCGAACGTTGCCCATCGGTGGGTTGCGAACATGGTAGACCGGATGCAGGGAAGGCCCTGAGCCGACTGAAGTACGGGGTTCGTCCCACCGGTCGTACCGCCGCTCCCGCGTTGTTACCATGCTCGGATGGTCGAGCCTTGGGCCACCCTCGCCAAGATCGCGGCGATCACGATCGCCGCGATCGCCGCCTACGGCGCGCTGCGGATCGGGATCCGGGTCGGCGTGCGCCATGTCGTAGAGCGTCGGCGCGCGGACTTGACCGACAGCCTGGCAGCGACGGAGCTGGAGCGGCGAGTCACGACGCTCGCCGGTCTGGCGCTGCGCATCGCGGGTGCTGTCATCGCCGTGATCGGCGTGTTGATGGTGCTCTCCGAATTCGAGATCGACATCGGTCCGGCCATCGCCGGGCTGGGTGTTGTGGGGATCGCCGTCGGCTTTGGAGCCCAGGCGCTGGTTCGCGACTGGCTGGCCGGAATCTTCATCGTCCTCGAGAATCAGTACAACCTGGGCGACGCGGTGAGAATCGCCGGAGTCTCCGGAGTCGTCGAGGAGCTCAGCCTCCGCCGCACGATGCTGCGGGATGCGGACGGCACGGTCCACGTCGTGCCAAACGGTCAGATCATCGTCGCGTCGAACCTGACGCGGGCGCTCGGGTCAAACGGGGCTGCTCAGGACGGATCACCGACACCGTTGGGTGAAGCGACCGCGCCCCCCGAGAGCGAGACGGACTAGGCCGACTCCTCTTCCGGCTCGGCCTGACGATCCTTGGCGCGGCGTCGCGGCTCAGCCTCTTCGGTCTCGGTCACCAGCATCGGTGGCTGGCCATGCTCAATCGTCTCGGCCGTGATGACGACCTTCTTGACGTCGGTGCGCTCGGGGATGTCGTACATCACTTCGAGCAGGGCCTCCTCCACGATAGTGCGCAGCGCGCGGGCGCCGGTCTTGCGATCGAGCGCCATGCGCGAGGTCGCCTCGAGGGCCTCCGGCGTGAAGACGAGCTCGACCTTGTCGAGCTGGAGGAATTTCGCGAACTGGCGCGTGACGGCGTTCTTCGGCTCCGTCAGGACCCGCATCAGGTCCTCCTTGGCCAGCGCCGCGAGGCTGACGACGACCGGCAGCCGGCCGACGAACTCCGGGATCAGGCCGTAGCGCAACAGGTCCTCGGGCATGAGCTTGTCCATCAGGCGCCGTCGCTCCTCCTTGGAGCGTTGCGCCTCGGAGCCAAAGCCGATGCCGCGCTTGCCGACCCGCTCCTCGACGATCTTCTCGAGCCCCTCGAAGGCGCCGCCGCAGATGAACAGGATGTTCGTCGTGTCGATCTGGATGAAGTCCTGGTGCGGATGCTTGCGCCCGCCCTGGGGCGGAACGTTGGCGACGGTCCCTTCCAGGATCTTCAGGAGCGCCTGCTGGACTCCCTCACCGGAGACGTCGCGGGTGATCGAGGGGTTGTCCGTCTTACGGGCAATCTTGTCGATCTCGTCGATGTAGATGATCCCGCGCTGCGCACGCTGCACGTCGAAGTCCGCGGACTGGATCAGGCGCAGCAGGATGTTCTCGACGTCCTCGCCGACGTAACCGGCTTCCGTCAGGCTGGTGGCATCGGCGATGCAGAACGGCACGTCCAGGATCTTGGCCAGGGTCTGGGCCAGTAGCGTCTTGCCGCTGCCGGTCGGCCCGACCAGGAGGACGTTGCTCTTGCCGAGCTCCACGTCGTCCACGTTCTGGCCGGCGTTGATCCGCTTGTAGTGGTTGTACACGGCGACCGAGAGGACCTTCTTGGCCCGGTCCTGGCTGATGACGTACTCATCCAGGGCGTCCTTGATCTTCCGGGGCGAGGGGAGCGCGGCTTGCGTGCTCTTGGGCCGCGGCGTCTCGAGCATCTCCTCTTCGATGATCTCTTGGCAGAGGTTGATGCACTCGTCGCAGATGTAGACGCCCTGGCCCGCGATCAGCTTGCGGACCTGCTCCTGGCTCTTTCCGCAGAAGCTGCAGCGGTATGGAACTTTGGTCTTACCAGTGGTCATTGGCGTGCCTGGGAACCTCGGGCCGTGATCGGATCGGCGCCGGCAGCATAGCACGCACCTTCCTGGCCGCCGCATGGTCCCATGGGGTTGCGTGGCCCCGCGTCACGGGTGCCATCGGTACCATCCTGAGGTGGTCCACCGCATGGCCTTCGGGTCGCTCGAAACGCCGATTGGTCGGCACTGGGTTGGTTGCTCCGAGGTCGGGGTGGTGGCCATAACGCGTGGTGATGGACCGATGGAGCTGCTCGACGAGATCGCTCGCCTGGCACCCGGGGCTGCCGCGGTGCCCGACTTGGAGCCGATAGCCCCCTTCCTCGATCAGCTGGCGGGCTACTTCTCTGGTGATCGACGCGAGCTCGACGTGACGGTCGACACTCGTTCCGCTCCTCGCTTCGATGCCGCGGTGTGGAGCGCGGTGCGCGCCATCCCGTACGGGTCGACCGCCAGCTACGGCGAGGTGGCGCTGGCGATCGGACGGCCGCGGGCCGCGCGCGCGGTCGGCGGCGCGCTGGCGCGCTGTCCGCTCGCGCCGGTGGTGCCGTGCCATCGGGTCATTCATGCGGACGGCAGCATCGGCGGGTGGGGAGGTGACATGGGCACCAAGCGCTGGCTGCTCGAGCTGGAGCGGCGAGGGATGCGGCGGACCTAGCACTGGGAGGTCAGTCGCGCGATCCATTCGGGACTGGCGCATCGTCCGGGCTGCTGTTGCGTTCCCGAGCTACAACAGCTTCCGGCAAATCCTATCGAGCAATCCCTGCCCTTCGTAGGGGAGACCCAGGAAGCTGGATGACTGGCCCACCCTGGCCGGTCCTTCCTTGATCCAGACCTGGGGTGACCGCGGCGCGGCTCCCGTCTCGCCACGGTTGATGCGACCGAATTCCTTCGTGCCAGCATTGCTTGCGTTACGTCCACCGGCGCTGACC
>JALYLE010000083.1 GCA_030774375.1 Chloroflexota bacterium
CGAAGGATATGACGCTCACGGCCCCCGTGGCCCGCAGCGGTGAGTCGCTCAGCGCCGCAACCGTCGCGTCGACCGCGGCGCGCGCCTTGATCTCCACCACGAGGCCGACGTTCGGCGGGAGCCAGGCGAGGACCTCCGGGAGGGTCGGCACCTTCATGCCCTTCGCACGGTACGGGCGCGACCCATCGCCCGCCTCGAATTTGGCGCCCGCGTCCGCTTGCCGGATCTTCCTCATCGTAAGGGCTGCAACCGAGCCGGTACCGCTCGTCGTCCGGTCGAGCGTGTCGTCATGGATTACCGCCAGCTGCCCATCGGCGGTGAGGTGCACGTCGAGCTCGATCGCGTCGGCCCCCTGCTCGATCGCCAGCGCGAAGGAGGGCATCGTGTTCTCAGGCCGATACGTGCTTGCCCCGCGATGACCGACGATCAACGTCATGCCACCGTCTCCAACGGATCGACGAGCTCTGGCGGGTAGACGCTTACCGGCAAGCCTGGCTCGCCGTCATCCTCGTTGCTCTCGGGCACGCCGAGAATGATGGCGAGGCCAATGATCATCAGCACCAGGAGGCTGAGGATCGCCACCTGGTACGCGCCAGGCCCGGTCCGCTCTGGATCGAGGAGGAGGATGATTCCGCCGAAGAGGAGTGGACCGATGACCGCCGAAAGCTTGCCGGCGAGGCCATAGAGGCCGAACATCTCGCCCGTCTCCCCCGGCCGCGACAGGCGGAGCAGATAGATCCGATCCGTTACCGCCACGCCGCCCAGGCCCGAGCCCAGGATCGCACCCGCGATCAGGAATGGAACCTTGGCCAGGAGCAGGCCGAGCAGCAGCAGCCCAGCCACCCACGAGCCGAGGACGAGGAGCAGCGTCCGCTTCGGACCGATGCGATCGACCAGCACGCCCCAGCCGAACGACGCCAGCACCGCGACCACGGTCAGCCCAATCAGCACGTAGCGCGCCTCGCTCTCCGTGAATCCGATGGCGTTGATCGCGAAGAGGCTCATGACCGCGATAGCGGTGTTGATCGGGTCGGAGTAGAAGAAGCGCCCGACGATGAAGCGCAGGAGCCCCCGCCTCTCGCGGGCGTGGGCGATCGTCGTCCCGAGCTGCGACCATGACCCGAGAGCGTCACGCAGCCGGAAGCGCACCCCCACAGCGGGACGCCGCTCCTTCACGATGGCGAAGATCGGGATGGCGAAGACGGCGAACAGTGAGGCGACGAGCAGGAAGCTGGCTGCCGTCGAGCGGCCGTCCGCATCGGTCGTAAACGCGTACAGCAGTCCCGAGACGATTGTGCCGAGGTAGCCAAGACCGACGCCGATCCCGGAGAGGCGTCCGCGCGTCTCCGGGCGCGCGACATCGGGGAGGAGCGAGTCGTAGTAGATGAGCGCCGCCTGGTAGGCGAAGTTCGCGATCGCGAAGAAGAGGAGCCCTCCGGCGATCCCGACCAGGCCGATGAGCGCGGTCGGGACGATGCACATGACCGTGAAGACCAGCAGGTAGCCCTTGCGGCCGCCGGTTCGATCCGACATCGCCCCAAGCACGGGCGAGACGGCGGCGTTGAGGGCCACCGAGGCGCTGCCGGCCAGGGTGAAGAGAAATGTGCCGTTCGTCTCTCCCAGGAACCGGACCGCCCAGGGTCCCATCGCAAAGCTCACGATGGCGAAGCTGTAGATCGTGTTCGCGAAGTCGTAGAGGGCCCAGGAGAAGCCTTCGACCGCACTGCCGGAGCGGGTGAGGCTGCCGAGACCGCGCCACCAGGTACTCGGCGCCAGCGCGGTCACGGATGGGCGGGGGCGCAGCTCACGCGCGGATCATAGCCATGGCGTCGGTGTTGGCGCGCTGCCCGCGGCCGCACGATGAGGCCGAGCCGCGGCGTGCGGATCGAAGGTCGCGTAGCCTACGAGGAACGGAGTGAACGCATTCACTTGACGAGGAGACGCAGGTTGCGAAGGCGGCTGGTCGCGATCGCTCTGGGGGTCGTTGGTCTCGGGGTCCCGTTTCTAGTGGCCTGGCTGGCGCGCCGCGATGAGCG
>JALYLE010000084.1 GCA_030774375.1 Chloroflexota bacterium
GGCGAGGCCTCCGGGCCTCGCCGCTTCCATCTTCCGCCGTGGTGGTGGCCCCGGAGGGCCGCGGGCACCCGCTGGCGACGGAACAGTCCGTCACATCGGCTCAGATAGTACGTCGAGTGACCAGCTCCGGTCGTTAGCGACTAGGATTGGCCCTTCGTTGCCTTCAACTCTTGCACCCCATACAGCTGCCACTCACCGGGCACGCCCTTGAGCTCGTGCCGACCGCGATCACGAAGCGATATCTCTTCCCTCGACACCGCCTCGCGCTGCGCATCCGACATCAGAATCTCACCAGGGCCAGCGAGCGACATGACGCGCGCAGCGACATGTACCGCAACGCCCGTTACCTTCTCGCCGCGCGTCTCGCATTCACCAACGTGCAGGCCGCTGCGGGTCTCCAGGCCTAGCCTGTTAGCTCCCGCTCGCAGTTGCCAGGCGCAGCGCAGCCCAGCATCGGGCCGATCGAAGGTGGCGAAGAACCCATCGCCCGCGGTGTCAACCTCATGGCCGCCCGTGCGTGTGAGCTCTCGCCGGACCATCGATCTGTACCGTGAAAGGAGCTCACGCCAAGCCTCGTCGCCAAGCTCGACGGCCTTCCGGGTCGACTCCACGATGTCCGTAAACAGGAGCGTCAGGATCGCACGCCTCGGCAGCAATCGGTCCGCTATCGGGCGCACGAGCCGCAGGGTGGGACCGAACGCCAGGGCCGCGACCACGACTAAGGCACCGGTGACGAGGTCTGAACGCTGGTGCGTCAACGCCTCGATAACGCGTTGCGCGCCGATGTTGGCCAACGCGAAGGCGGCAGCGACCAGGGCTGCGGCCGTGCCATACACCAGCGTGCGGTTGACGAGCAGGTCGATCTCATAGAGGCGGTACCGCAGCACCGCGACGGTGATGGCAGCGGGAACCGAAGGAAAGGCGACGGTGGCGGGTATAAACGCGACATTGCCCAGCACGGCGGTTGCAAAGAGCCCGCCGACCGTGGCGACCGCCACAAATCCGAGAGCGGCGACGACCCATCGGAGTTGGAGTCGCTCCACGCCGGACGCACGACGATAGCGAACCACCATGGCCACCGCGCCGGCTGCCAGCAACAACAGGATGTAGAGGAACACCAAGACGAATGGCGGGAGGAACTGCCAAAGGAACAAGTCAGGGAGGATCGCAAACGGGTTCGGCACCGTGATGCCGTCACTCGCTCGGTCGGGCGTCACCATCAACGTGGGTGCGAACGAGTAAGCGACCCCGAATGCCAACGCGACGAGCACGGCGACGACGACTGCCAAACGCCAGCGACCGCTGGGCAGGCGGCCGCTCGGAAATACGAGGGCAAGGACCGGCAAGGCTGTAGCGCCGATGGCGGTGAACGCGACGGTCGCCCACGCCAGAAGCTCGGCACCGAACGGCGCACCGCCGGCTTTGAGTTCGGCTGCCGGAGCCGGAATGGACAACGATGACACGCCCAGCACCCAACCAATGGTCACCAACAGCCAGCCGATCACGTTTCGTGGCCGGCGCACCACGAGCAGGCTGCCCGCCAGCGCATAGCTGCCGAAGAACAGGAAGGTCATCCAATCACCGGCGAGCAGACCCAGGCCCACGCCACATGAGAAGAGCAGGCTGAGCGCGATCGCGAGCATGAGGCGGGGCAAGCGCTGCTCGCGGAGCGCGGGAGACGTCCCAGCTTGCATCACGGGTTCAGGCACTCCAGCCGTGGGCACGCGCCAAACAGATTAGTGCGCATCGCCACCAGCGGGGTTGAGCCCAACGAAGAGATCCTGACAGTGTGGTATTGGCGCCCCCGGAGGGACTCGAACCCCCGACGCCCGCCTTAGGACGGCGGCGCTCTATCCTCTGAGCTACGGGGGCGCCGTGCCTCAATCCTAGCCCACCCGCAGCGCGAGGTTGGCCATGACCCCCAGACCGATGCCACCGCCGTCCTCGCGGGTGGTGCTCTACGAGCGCGCGGGCTGCCACCTGTGCGAGGAGGCGGCGGCGCTATTGGACCAGGTGCTGGGGGCGGGTAACTACGATCGGATCGACATCGACCGCGACGACGAACTCATTGTTCGATATGGCTTCCGTGTCCCGGTCGTCAGCGTGGACGGCCACGACCGGCTCGAGGCACCGATGACGGCGAAGGAGCTCCGAGCGCTGCTCACTTCTCTTGGCGTGGCTCCTTGAGGTCCGCTTTCGTCCAGCTTGGGCGGCTGGCGAGCGGCACGACGAATCGCACACCGGACCACGTCGCGTCGATCGCGGCGCTCTTGTTGTCGACGAGGCCGGCGGCAAGGCCAAGCCGCTGCACGTTGTCGAAGGTCAGGTCGGTGTCCACGCCCGAGGCTCGTTTGGGGTAGCAGATCCAGAGCCCGCCATCCACGGCGAGCGCAGGGAGGGCCTCGGTGAACCGCGCGAGCAGGTCGTCGTATGCGGTGGCGAAGACGAGGATGACGTCGCTAGCCCGCTGGGGCCACTTCACGAGCCTGGCGCCAGGCGGTAGCTCTCCGATGAGCTGACGGAAGTCCTCGGGCGCGCAGATCGCCGCAACTCGCGCGCCCGGGCGAATGCCGAGCTTGCGGACCAGCGGCGTCTCGCTCGACTCGGCCACGGAGCTAGGAGGGCGAGCCCGTCACGACCAGGGCGCCGTTCATGTTCGGATGGAGGGTGCACTCGAAGTAGAGCTGGCCCGGTGCCTGTGGTGGGACGGGAATCGTCGTCGAGGCATTTGGTCCGGTGATGGTGTCGCTCTTCTTGAGCTGCTGGGATTTCGAGGCGTTGCTGAAGACGGCAATGTCGTGCGCCACGGCCTCATCGTTGGTGAACTCGATCACGATTGGCTTGCCTCTCTGAGCCTCCATGCACGGCACGCTAAATGCGACGTTCTTCGCCGATATCTTCAGGTGGTTCTGCGCATCCGCCTTGAGGCAGGTGCCGCTGGGCGGTGGCGTTCCCGAACCGCCGCTCGAACATGCGGCCAGGATGGCGAGGACTACCGCAAGAGTGATGCAGGCGGCGCCCATGCGCGGCATGCGGCCAGCGGATGTCAAGGGAGCGCGACCTCATGTATTGCGACGGGGCGGCCTCACCATCATAGGTGAGTCGGGGGCCCAAGCGCGGTGGGTGCCGGGAGCTCAGGCCCGAGGCTGGACGGCGCCCTTCTCGCTGAGCTCGAGCTGGATGGGCAGGTCGCCCGAATCGTGGGTGAAGTAGCACCACCAGCCCTCGGCGACCGCTCGCGTCAGCAGCTGGCTGCGCACTTCGACCGCATCGATCGGGTAATCGTCAAATGCGCCCGTCCAGCGCACCGGCAACTGCCAGCGGGTGGGGATCAGGTCGCCAAAGAAGATCGCGCGATCAATCGGCTCGTCCGCCTGCCCTGCCGCCGGCGGTGTCCCGATCAGTACTGCCTGTGAGCCACGTGTGTGGCCACCGGTCCGGATGACGGTCACGCCGGAGACGATGTCCACCTCACCTTGGACCTCGGCGAGCTGCCCCGTAGCGCGAATCAGATCGAGCTGCTCGGTCTCCATGAGCCCTGAGAGGCGCAGCTCGTCCCCATGCGCCGCCTCGGCTTCATCGCGCTGCACGATGTACCGCGCGCGCGCAAAGATCGGTCGGCCCGCGACGTCGACCAGGCCGCCGGCATGGTCGTAGTGCAGGTGGCTCACGATCACGAAATCAATGCTGCCCGGATCCTCGCCGACGGCCCGCAGCGCCTCCGCCGGATCGCCA
>JALYLE010000085.1 GCA_030774375.1 Chloroflexota bacterium
GTTCGCGCCCTATCTTCGGCAGCGGGTGACGTGGCGATGGTTTCGCCGCTCCATCACGCGCGAGCCGCTGCCCGACGGGAGCACCGGCGGTTTGAGCTGACAGTCGTGCGTCACGCACGACAAGTGCTTCGAAAGCTTCAGGCGCGGCATCCATCGCTGATGGGGATCGGCGGGTCTCTCTGATCGACGCCACGGATACTGGTCGAGTCGTTCCCTCGAAGCGCGCGACCATCGCCTCAAGGTGCTTGTCGCGCTCTTCGCACAGCCATCACAGCACGAACTTGTAAATGTTCGCCGGCCACGGACGCAGTGGCAGTACCGATAGATCGCGATACGAACCTGGGATAGGGGCGTGATTGGACTTTCGAGACGTCGATCGAGCGGTCGTCTCCGCCGGCGCGCCGCAACCTACCCGCGCGGTACCAACGGGCCATCGCGGCGGCAGGGCGCACTCGTCATCCTGTCGCATCCGAGGAGGACCACCGCGGTCCGCCTCCACGACACCGCACACCCCCTGTAAGGCGGGGCCGCAAAGCCACGGAACTCGCCGTCGAGTCAGCCGGGCCGCCGAACGGAGACGAAGATTGTCCCTCTCGACCGGAGACCGGTGGGTACCCCTCCATCCGCGACAGCGCGTCACCCCGCGGCGCCGGCGCGTGCGCGACGTACTCGCAACCGCGGTCATGGTCGTCATTTTCTTTGCCATGGCCGTACCGTTCGACGGGGCGTCGGGCTCCACACCACAGTTGACGATGACGCCAGGCGAGGGCCTGCCATCCGCCAACGTGCTGATCCGAGGCACAGGATTCACTCTGCAAACGCGGCTGGAGTTCACGTGGGACGCGACGCCAATCGGTTGGCCTGCAGTCCGCGTCGGCAAGGACGGGACGTTCTCTGCCGCCGTCGTCATCCCGGCCGCTGCGGCGGGGATGCATACCGTAGCAGCCAGCACGTCATCGAACGCCGCGCGTGGACAGGCGGCGGTCGTCGCCTCGACCATGTTCCAGGTCCAGGACGCATCGTTGGCCAGCGCCACCCTTAGCGCGTCTCCCTCGATCGCACCCTCGGGTGTAGCGGCGCCATCGAACAGCCCGTTACCGTCGCCCACCAGCACCGGTGCCACCCCCAGCCCGCAGCCGTCCGCCACGCCAACCCCGTCGCTTACGAGCTCGCTGTCATCCACGCCGAAACCCACGCCTGCTCCGCCGATAGCGCCGGCCAAGCTGCTGTTCGGGATCGGTCCTGAGGCCGACGGAGCCATCGACCTGCCGATCGTGCGCGACGCGCCTGTGAAGATGCTGTCGAGCTGGTACGACCGGCCGGAGGATCTGGCGTGGATGACCACCTGGGGCCCGACAGTCGATCAGTGGTACGCGGCGGGCTACACGTTGCACCTGATCGTTTGGTCCGGCGGCGGGACTGAGAGCAGATTCGCGACGCCCTACGGCACTGCCTGCGGCCAGCCCTATCCGATGTCCGCGCGCTTCCTCGATGACATGCGGCAGCTCGCCCAGACCTTCGCCGGCTCCGGTCGCCTCTACGTAACGCTGTTCACCGAGTTCCAAACCTACGCTTGCCAGAACGACGCGTGGCATCCAAACGCCGAGGTGAATGCCTACTACCGGGCCCTCAAGGACCAGTATCGACGAGCGCTCGACGTCTTTCACACCGAGGCGCCCAATGCGCGCGTCTCACTCGGCTGGGGTGGCTGGCAGGCTCGATGGGACGATCCGGCGATCGGCGGGGGACGCTCGATGTTCCGGTACTTCGCCGACGTGATGAATATCTCTGATTTCCAGTCGTTCCAGGCCATGCAGAGCGACACCAATACCGACGACATCAAGGCGATGACCAGCATCCTCGGCGCCTACGGTCCGGTGATGCTGGCCCAATACAAGCCCGACAGTGGAAACCAGGCCGTCTGGGAGGCGGACGTCCGTACCGTGTTCAGCGATGCCTTCGTCGCGAATCTGGTTGATCGCGGCCTCTTCGCGTTTAGCTTCATGGATGAACGCAACATGCAGGCATCCGAGTCCGCCTATGCGCTCGCCAGAGCGGCGATCTCGCGCTACGGCCGCTGATCAGAAGCGCGATCTCCTGGAGCCGCACGGAGCTCACCCCGCCACACATAGCGATCGGCTCCGCCCCAGAGGTTAGAGAAACCCCCGTCGAAAAGGGCAATCGCGAACCAGGCCCAGTTCCGGTCGTAATAGCCGACCTTCTGATCACCCGATACCATCGGCGCGATCACCTTCCTGGCGAGGATCTTGTATGCCTGCTCCTCCGCCCCACCCAGCAGCAGCGAAGGGAGGGTGCCTGCGTACATCGAGATCGACTCATAGCCTCCGACCACGGAACCATCGAGCCCGTATTCCGAGGCGAGTCGGCCGGTGCGCTCGATTTCGCGCTTAGCGAGATCGAAGTTCCTGAGGAGGCGAAGGGCGCGCTCGTCACCGAACCAAAGGTAGTCGACCGCGAGGCGCCACGGGACCCGGCTCGCATCGAATGAGAACTGCTCCCCATACCTACCCATCTCCGGCGCCAGACCAACGACGCCGGTGGCTCGGTCGATTCCCACCCAGTTGGGGACCGCGCCAGTCTGGCCACCCAGTTCCGACGAATTGGCGATTGCGTCCATCACCCGGTAGCTGCTGTCGACGAGATCGCCCCATGCATGTGATGGATCGGCATCGGCGAAGATGCGGTACGCATAGGGCGCCAGGTAGGACGGATTAATGACCGGGGCGCCCATGCCTGCCCACTGGCCGGCAACCAGGTACCGCTCATTCCGGACGACGGTCGTTAGGTCGCTCCAGATGCCGTCGAGGACGATGGATGCTTCGGACGCATATCGGACATCCGGCCAGCGCTTCGATGCGAACAGGAGCGCAAGGGCGATGTCCTGATCAGCATCAGAGGCCGAGCCTCGGTCGATCACGCCCAGCGGTCCGTTGGCACGCGCGCCGTAGAGCCACGCGAAGAGGCCGGACGATTGCTGGAGCTTCTGTTTCGTCCACGTCCACACCTCATCGAAGGTATGCCGATCGTCCTGGTAGACCGCCTGGAGCATCGCATAGCCCTGTGCCTCTGATGTAGTGCGACCGCCGGTAGCCGGATCGATCACCCGCCCGCCTTCGAGGAAGTCGGCGGTGTAATTGGCCCACAGGCTCGTCAGGATCGAGTTGCTCGAGGCGGGGATCGAACGCACCTTGTTAACGCGCTGCACGGCAACCTCCCAGCCGTCGGTGTCCCAGTGCGCGATCGGGGTGGAGTGCTCGAGCGCAGCCCTTGTCAGGGGAAGGTGTGCCTTGTCGGCGACGAGCTGGCGCATCTGCGGCGTCGAGAGGACGTAATCGAGATTGCGCCAGTCCCCCGCCAGGACGTCGTGGCGGATGTCAGGGTCCAGATCGGCCTTCCAGAACCAGTGGGCGAGCGGGAAAGCTTGCGTCTGTGCGGGCGGACCGTGCAGATCGGTCCAACCATACGCGTCGATCAGCATGCCGTCCGACGTTGATAGATGCTCTCTGATCCACGCGATGGCCTCTCGCTGCGCGGCGGCCACCGGGCTGGTCCACAGGTCGCCGAATCGGCTCGTCGCGCTCGGGATAACGAGCTGGGCGATGGCCACGGCGCTCGCAAGGGCGAACAGCGAGATGTGCGACGCTGCAAAGCGCTGCCACGCGAACCGGGGCGGAAGGACGCGAGCCACCGCCGAGGTCAGCGTCTGATGCGCTGCAATGCCGAGGCTGATGGCGAGCAGCGGGAGGAGCGGGACGAGATAGAACTCGAGCACCAAGCCGCCCCGACCAATGAAGGCCCACAGACTGATCGTGAGCAGACCGATCACGCCGCCCACCCGTCGCCATCGAATCAACAGCACGTTGAAGACGGCGGCCGCCGTGCCTCCGACGAGCAAAACGCCGTCGATCACACCCCACTGGCTCACCCAATACTGCCAGCCGGTGGCCCAACGCCAGAAATCGCTGTTGGGGTCGAGGAGGCCGAGCCCGCCGGATCCGGATCCTCTCGACGCTTGGTAGGAGACCGATCCGAGCAAGCTGACGTGCTCTGTCGTCCCACCGAGTAGCGACCCCGAGGGGAAGAGCTCGCCCTTCAGGACCGCCATCAGGACGTAGAGCGAGACGACGGAGCCGGCTACCGCGAACCACCCGACGGCGGCGAATAGCCGCTGAGAGGGGTGCGAACGGTGCCAGGTCAGATACCCGAGCACGGGCAGCAGGAAGACGACGCTCTCCTTCGAGAGGATGCCGAGCGCCAGGCAGAGGGCGCTCAGCCAGGTGCGCCACAGGGTGAGGCGACCATGGATGAGGCAGTAGATGCTCAGAAGCGCCCAGAACGCAGCGATGTTGTCGAGCAACACCCTCCGATGGAAGAAGATCCCGAACACGGACAGCCCGAAGACGAGCATCGCGAGCGAGGCCGCGGCCACGCTGTTGGTGATGCGTCGCGTGATGAAGTAGACGAGCGCTGCCGACCCGATCTGGTACACGAGCATGAGGACTCGACCCGACTCGACCGTGTCGCCAAATGTGTAGAACCCTCCACTTAGGAGCGTCCAGGCCGCGATCTGGATCCATCCGAAGGGAGCATGGTCGTACCAATAGGTGTAGGGCGCCAGCTGTCCCAGGTGCAAGAGTGCCCAGGCCTGCGAGACGTACGTGCCTTCGTCGTTCTCGTAGAAGGGGTAGTTGAACATGTTGACGCCGTGCGCCAGACCCACGATCGCGAGCAGTACCGGGACCCAGACCAGCTCCAGCCGCGGCGCGCGCAGGAGGCTGCGCGCTCCGACTGCGACGGCAATCGGCCGGCCCCCGAGGTGGAACGTGCCGGCCGTCATCGGTCGAGTACCGAGGCGGTTGGGTTCCTACTCACCAAGGGCCCGGCGCCGACGGACGGCAGGCCGAACGACAGGATGACCGCGAGCACGACGCCGGCCGCCACGGCGGCGTGACCGCCGAGACGCATCGTCGGCCAAGAGGTTCCGGCAATCCGAGGGGCTTTGCCAACGGCTGGCGAGGACGGCCCGATAGCGAGTGCCGTTCCGCAGCGCGGGCAGAAGCGTGCCGGACTCATGGCGAGCGCATGGTCGCAGGTCGCGACGACCCGCTGCACAGCAGGCTGAGAGTGAGATGGCGGCAGATCGATGGTCGCACCGACGAGGAAGCCGAGCGACGGCGACGTCACCGCCAGCCCGCCGCTCTCGATCCCTCGCCGGGCGCCGTTCAGGAGCGACACCGAGCCGGCGCTGACCGACCACCGTCCCGTGGTGAACACGTGGGGACGCATTGGGAGCGTGGCGGGCACGGTGCTGCCAGCAGCCGTCCGCACGCTACCGAGCAGGTGAGTGAGCGGCTGCGGCAGCGCGCGGCGCGGCAGCCGCAGGAAGACCGGCAGTGGACGCCATGTGCGACGCGGTGTCGGCTCGTCGCGTCGATGCGCGCCGACATGCTCGGTCTTCTCCCAGCTTCCGTTTCCATGCAGCTCGCGTACCACCGCCCGTGCTGCCGCCAATCCGAGCGCGAACTGGTACGGCACGAACGTGAAGGCGAGGCCCAGTGGAGTCCAGGGGCGCACTGCGAACCCGAACTCGCGGGCGAACATCCAGGCGCCGATCATGTTGACGAGCAGCTGGAACCCCACAGCGTACAAAGGGAGGAAGGTCGCCATCGCGATCACGATCGGCAGCTTCAGCCACAAGGCGCCGATGACCGCCCCAGGCCACAGCAGCGTTAGCGGCACTTGGATGATCGGAAACGTGAACGTATACAGCGCCAAGAGCTTGCGCAGGACCCCCGGAGTCTGGAGCCAGTCACCCTTGCGCAGTACCTGGATGAATCCCTGGTTCCAGCGGGTCCGTTGGCGGACCAGCTCGGCGATGGAGCTGGGCGTTTCCTCGCGGGTGACGTGCTCCGCATCGTAGACGACGCGGATCCGCTCGCCGAGTGCGCTCAGTCGAACGCCGATGTCGGCGTCCTCGGTCAGGCACTGCTCGTCCCAGCCGCCAACCCGCGCGACCAGCTCCCGGCGCATGAAGACCGTGTTGCCACCCAACGGGATCATCCCGACTCGAGCGTGGAAGTGCAGCCGGCTCTTGAACCAGAAGAAGTACTCGAGGCAGTTGAGCAGGCTGAACCAGTGATCGCGGTGATTCACGAGCTGGACGCCTGCCTGGACGATGCCGACCCCCTCGTCGAGCATCACCGTGTTGATGATTCGGAAGATGTCAAGATCGATGTCGTCCTCGGCATCGAAGATCGTCACTACGTCCTTGCGGCTCGCCGCGAAGCCCACGTTGAGACCGTGAGCCTTGTTGATCGGTCCACCGTCGAACGTGACGACGCGCGCACGCCGGGTGCCGAGCGTCTCGATGGTGCGCTGCGCCACCTCGATCGTCCCGGTATCGTCGCTGCTGCAGATGACGATCACCTCGACCATGGGCGCCGGGTAGTTGGCCTTCAGGACGCGACGGATGGTGTCGCCGATGACCGCCTCCTCGTGGCGTGCCGGAAGGAGCACGGTGAACCCCAGGCGCGCTGCAACCAGTCGCTCCGGACCACCGGCGGCGCGCAAGCGATCCGGATGCTCCCAGCTGTAGAGCATCAGGTAGAGCGTGAACAGCGACTGCGCGAAGATGACCAGCGAGATGACGAGCAGGCCGGGAGTGATCAGGTCCATCGGTCGCGCTCGCGCACCGACACGGCGGCCAATCGGCCCTCGCGCATCAGCCGCCTGGCCAGCCAGAACCCCCGGAGACCGATCGGCATGGCCCAGGTGACCCGCGCGTTCACACAGAAGTTCCACGCGCTGGCGAGGGCGATGCCGCATAGGTTGGCCAGGAGATAGTGCGTTGCAACCAGCTCGACGAGCAGGGCCACTGCCGAGACGGAGATGACCAGCCCACCGAGGCAGACGACGTTGTACCGCGCGGCACGGACGAGGATGCGATGCTGTCGCGAGGACGCGCGGAAGGTCCACAGGTCGTTCAGCACGAAGTTGAACAGGATCGCGACCTCGGTCGCGATCGGAGCGGCGACCAGCAGCGGCAGGCCGGCGACATGCACCAGCACGAGGAGTAGGCCGGAGTTGACACCCACGCCGGAGGCACCCACGAAGCAGAATCGCCCGAGGCGCATCACGGCGCCGCCGCCATCTGGGCCAGCTGGTTTGAAACGAGATCGCGACCGATGGCTGCTAGGAAATGCTCCGTGGGTCCGAACCGGTCGCCCGCCCCGGCGGCGGCTGCGACGCCACGATATTCGGCTTGCAGGCCGTTCTCCACGATGACCACGATGCGTTCGTAGCGGACCTCGCCGGCGGCCTGGTAGGGCCACTCCCACCACAGCGCGGACCAGTCCGTATTGCGCTTGGGATTGTGGTAGTCGATGATCTGAGTGTCGACGCCATTGCCGATCGAGACGGTCCGTGACCCCTCGATGACATAGCCGTGGAACTGGTAGCAGGCCTCCAGTCCATGCGCGGCCAAGGCCCTTGGATCCGAGGTGCTCATCACGTCCACGTAGACCGGCACGCTCGACGTGAGCGTTGCAGCGCCGGTCGGCTGGTAAAGGAATCGTTGCCAGCTCGCATCGTCGCCGAAGAACTGGCGAGCCTGACCGTAGTCGGCGAGCAACACTCTGGTCCATCCATCAACCTGGGATTCGCTGTGATCGAAGGCCGCGAGCCGCGGCTGACCGAAGCCGTCGGCGACCGGCCCGTACATGCCAAGGCTCGCGTTGGTCACACCGATGATCGCCACCAGCGGCACGATCGCCGCCAGCGACGCCCAGCGGCGCGCGGGCGACGGGGGCCGCTCGAGGTGAGCGGAGGCCGCGGGAGCCCGTGACGCGAACGTCAGGCCGAAGCAGCGGACTAGCGCCAGCATGCCGAAGA
>JALYLE010000086.1 GCA_030774375.1 Chloroflexota bacterium
GTGTTGAAGAAGAGGAAGGTGGTGGTCTGCGCGGCGATATGCAGCTGCGGCGTGAAGTTGGTCTCGAGGGTCGCAAAGGCATCGGCGGGGATCTGGTCGACCATGTAATCGGCCGTGCCCGCCTCGACCATCTTCACCTGCTCCTCCGGATCAATCCCCGAAGTCCAGAGCACCTCGTTGACAAAGCCGACGGGACGAACCTGCGGATCCCAGGAACGGAAGTTGGTATTGCGGGTCAGACGGATGGTCGTCTCCGAAGCGGACGCGACCTGGTAGGGGCCGATGCCTGGGTAGGGCTTGGAGGCGAAGGCGTTGTCCGGCACCGTTCCCTTGCGCACGGGAAAAGCGAAGTCGATCGCGAGCTTGTAGAGGAAGTCCGGGTCTGGCTTGGTGAGGTGGAAGGTGACCGATTGCGCGGCGTCATCCGCGACGACTCCCTGGGAGAGGTCGCAGTGTTTCACTGGAGCCGGGAGGCACGCAGCGGCTCCGACCACGGCTGAGTAAAAAGACGCGCCCAAGTCCCCGAAATCGGGATCTGCAACCTGGAAGACCCGCTCCATGGCATAGACGAAGTCACTAGCTCGCAGCGGCGTCCCGTTCGAGTAGCGGAGGCCGGATCGAAGGTGGAAGGCGTACGTAAGCCCGCCATCGGTCGGCTTGGGGATGGCGGTGGCCAGGTGGGGGAGTAGCTGGCTGCCGGCGATGCCGGCGATCCGTCGGTAGCCAACTAGCCCGTCCCCAATGAGGGACTGGAACTCCGGGACGGTGAAGGCATTCGGGTCGAGCGAGATCGGATCGGTGCTCACCACGCGAAGGATGCCGCCTCGGTGGCTGGCCTCGGAGGCCCGCGACGCGAACCAAACCTCGTGACCCACGATGGCAATCGCCTGCGGCGCGCTGACGGTTGCCACCCGAACGGGCGTTCCTCCCGACGGGCTCAGGGTGTCCACGCGTTCAACCGCGCCGGTGGCGTCAGCAACCCAGAGCGTTGTCCCGTCGATCGCCAGGCCGGCCGGCGCGCCGCCGACATCCACGATCCCCGTGACCCGGTCCTGTTTGGGGTCGATGCGAGAGACCGTGCCGTCGCCGGTGTTCGCCACCCAGACGGAGCCAGCGCCCAGGATGATTGCGGCCGGACGGGATCCAACCGGGATAGGAGCGGCCAGCGCTGCCCCGCTGGTCGGATCGAGATGGCTCACCGTCGCGCCATCCTGGCTCGCCACCCAGAGGCCGGTGCCATCGATTGCCAGCGCATCCGGGAGCGAACCCACGCTGACAGCCGGCGCGGCCTGTCCACTGGCCAGGTCAATGCGGGTGATCGTTCCGTCGCTTGTGTTCGCGACCCAGACGCCGCCGGACCCCACGGCGATCGCGGTGGGACTGTTCCCAGTAGCGATCGTGGCGACGACGTGCCCGGTGGCGACATTGATGCGGCTCACACTTCGCGCACCACTATCGGCGACCCAAACCGAGCCGGCGCTCGTGGCGACGCCCGCCGGGCTCTTGCCGACATCGATCGAATCGACCACCGCGTGGGTGCTTGGGTTCACGCGGGAGACCGTGTTGGAGCCCTGGTTGGTGACCCAGACCGATCCGTCGCCCACAGCGATCCCGGCCGGCTGGTCGTCGAGGCTTTCTTGGTCCACGATCTCGTCGCGGCCCGGGTCGATCACGCCAAGCGAGTTCTCCGCCACGCCGGCCAGCGCCTTTGGCCGCCATGGGCTCCAGACCATGGCACCGGCCGTCCCGACCGCCAAAGCGAGAACCACCGCCACACCTGCGGTCGCGCGGGGATGCTGTTGCCAGAAGGGACGGGCTTCCGACCGGCGAATTGCGGCCGCGCGTCGGGCCGCTCGATCTTCTGGGGTTTGCGCGGCGGCTGGGGCTTCGGCCACGGTCGGGGCAGCGCTGGAACGCGTGACTGCGTAGAGGCGCCAGCTTCCCGGCACGCCCTTGAGCTCGCGCTCCCCGCGGTCCTCGAAATAGAGACCTGATCCAGCGGCGAGATCGCGCACTGTGCCCG
>JALYLE010000087.1 GCA_030774375.1 Chloroflexota bacterium
GAGGTTCTCCACCTGCAGTCCGGCCCGCGCCAACGCCTTGCGCGACGCCGGAATCGGCCCCAACCCCATCGTCGCCGGGTCCACGCCGGCCACCGCGCTGGCGAGCATGCGGGCGATCGGCCGCCAGCCGAGCTCATGCGCCCGGGCCTCGGAGGTCACCAACACCGCGGCTGCTCCATCATTGATACCCGACGAGTTGCCCGCGGTCACTGAGCCTGAGTCATCGCGCTTGAACGCGGGCTTCAGGGATGCCAGCTGTTCGAGCGTCGTATCGGGGCGGGGATGTTCGTCCACGACAACCTCGACCCCTTCGCCGCGCTTTGCGCCCGGCGCCGGGATCGGTACTACCTCGTCGGTGAACTTCCCGGCATCCTGGGCTGCCTTCCAGCGTCGCTGTGACTCGAGGGCGAACGCGTCCTGCTCCTCGCGGCTCACGCCACAACGCTCGACGACGTTCTCGGCGGTCTCGCCCATGGAGTACGGGTAGTAGGCATCGGCGAGGCGCGGATTGGTGAAGCGCCAACCGAGCGTCGTGTCGTACAGGGTCTGCTCACCGCGGGGGAAGGCAGCCGATGGCTTGGCCATCACGAACGGCGCCCGAGTCATGGACTCGACGCCGCCCGAGACGAAGAGGTCCCCGTCTCTGGCGACGATGGCATGTGCCGCGTCGATGACCGCCTGCATGCCGGAGCCGCAGAGCCGGTTGACGGTCTGCCCCGGGACATCGACCGGCAGTCCGGCGAGGAGCGCGGCCAAGCGACCCACGTTGCGGTTGTCCTCGCCCGCCTGGTTGGCAGCGCCGAAGATCACATCGTCGATCTCGCCTGGATCGACCCCGTTGCGCTCGACAATGGAGCGGATGACGTGGGCCGCCATGTCGTCCGGCCGCACCTCGCGCAGCGCGCCGCCATATCGGCCGAACGGCGTGCGCAGCCCGTCGACGACGACCGGCGTGCGTTGAGGATCGGTCTGGCTCATCGGTCCGTCATGGGCGTATCCCGCGCTCCGCGTACTCGCCGTGGCCCTTGGCCTCGAGATAGATGCGTCGCAGGCGCCATCCAAGCGAGATGAGTGTCAGGCCGTACAGGATTCCAAAGAATCCGATCAGCCACAGCACGGAGTAGACCCCAAGTCCGGGAAAGACAATCACGTACAGGCCAAACAGGACCGAGAGGATTCCAGAGAGAGCCAGGAACAGCTCGCCCTGAATGATCGCCCGCAGCCGGATCGCCGCCCAGACCTCGAGGACGCCTGTGACGATCGCCCAGGACCCGATAAGGAGGAGCAGGACGAGTGCGGTGATGTCCGGCCAGAAGAGGGCCACGACGCCCGCCACGATGCCGGCGATACCCTCAATCAACCCAAGCCACCAGCTGCCCTTGCCGCGCGCCTGCATGGTGTTTACCAGCGCACCGGCGCCGTCGATCAGCATCCAGACCGCAAAGAGAATCACGAGCGTGCGCAGCGCGAATCCCGGTGCGAGGAACGCCACGATCCCAAAGATGATCGCCAGCAACCCACGCAGGATGTACGTCCACCACATCCGGGCATGGACGATCACCACGGTGAAGTTGAGACCCATGGGAGTGCGCCTCGCTTTCTTGTGTGACGCGTTGGCCGCGGGAGGCCCCGCACGCATGATCCTAACCCCGGCACGCGCCGGTTACGCGACAGCGCTTCGTTTGCAGGTCCCCGGGAGGGCTGGCCCTCGGCCTACGCGCTTCGCCGCGCCGGGTGGGTCTCGGTCACGGCGTGAAGGAGCCGGTGCGAGGCGGCGGCGATCTCTTCCACTGCGGCATTGAAGGCGGACTCGTTCGCCGGCGACGGTCGGCGGTAGCCACTCACCTTGCGCACGAACTGGAGGGCAGCGGCTCGCATCTCGTCGTCAGAGGCGGGCGTGTCGAGGACGCGGAGGGTCTTGATGCTGCGGCACATGCCCTCAGGGTAGCGCAACTCGACGCGGGTGCTTCAAGGGCCGGGTTCCCCCGGGAGGATCCAACAACCAACCTGGGCGGCGCACGAGCCGCGGATTCCCACCGGGCGGATCCCGGCACGAGTCAAGGCCACGATTCCAGCGCTAAAGGGGCGCTCCTTCGTCGTTGGATCCGTGGGCCGGGACTCGGCCCGAACCGGCCGCGATCCGCCGGGGCCCTACACCTCGGCCAGCAGCTCCTCGAGGGAGTCGATCACGCGATCCGCGGCCGAGACATCGGTCTCCGCGAATTGCGGAACGGCGATGCACGCCAGCCCGGCGGCCTTGGCGGCTGCGATCCCCGACGCGGTGTCCTCCAAAGCCAGCGCGTCCGCCGGCGCCACGCCCAGCCGTTCGCAGACGAGCAGGTAGATATCCGGCGCCGGCTTGTGATTCGCGACGTCGTCGGAAGTCACGACGGCATCGAAGGCATCGGTCAATCTGGCGCTCGTGAGCGCGGCGTTGACCAGGAAGCGCGGCGAGTTCGAGGCGAGCCCAAGCGGAATCCGGCCGCGCAGTCGCTCCACGAGCTCGATGGCACCCGGCCGGCCGTCAACCTGCTTTTGGAGCTCGTCATGCATCAGGTCGCTCACCTCGCGGATCAGTACCGCGGCGTGGTCAGGCGAGAGGCCAAGACGCTGGGCGAAGAATTCGCCGGTGAACGCGGCGCTCGTGCCCATCACGATGAGCTTGTCCTCGAACGTGAATTCGGACCCGTGGCGTGCAAACAGGCGCGTCTCGGCGCGCTGCCAGAGGACCTCGGTGTCGAGCAGCAGGCCATCCATGTCGAAGACGACCGCCCGATACCGATCGGCGAGCAGCTCAACCACTCAGCGAGACCCGAAGAAGGAGGCCTTGTGCTCCGCCAGCGAGCGGAGCAACGGCACGACCCGATAGCGCCCGTCTGGAACGGCGGCGTGCAGGCCATCGAGTGTTCGGACCACGTTCGTGAGCCCAATCCGCTCGCCCCACTCAAGTGGGCCGTGCGGGTAGCTCGTCCCCAGCCGCATGGCGATGTCGATCGCCTCGGGCGTGGCGACCGCCTCGGCGACAGCGGAAGCCGCCTCGTTGACGAGCAGCGCGATCACCCGCCCCGCGATCTGGTCGCGCGTGAGAGTCGGGTGAGCTGGACCGGCCGGCCGCCACCCGATTGGGGCCCAGGCCGCGCCGCGGTCGCCATCGGCCGCATAGTCGTAGAAGCCACCGCCCGCCTTGCGGCCCAGCCGTCCCGCGTCCACGAGCATGCGCTGAATCGGGTGAGGGCGATACCTCGGATCGTAGAAGAACTGCTCGAAGATGGACTCGCTGACGGCGAGGTTGACGTCGGCACCGATGGAGTCGATCAGCTCGAAGGGCCCCATCTTGAATCCGACGTCCCGAAGCGCCTCGTCGACCGCTTGCACGCCGGCGAGCCCTTCACCCACCATCCGCAACGCCTCGAGGTAGAAGGGGCGCGCGACCCGGTTGACGATGAAGCCAGGCGTATCGGCCGCGACCACCGTCGTCTTGCCCAGCACGCGCGCTGTCAGGGCAACCGCGTCGACGACCGCCGGCTCGGTCATCGGTCCGACGACCACCTCGACGAGCGCCATCAGCGGCACGGGGTTGAAGAAGTGCATGCCCAGCACGCGTCCGGGATGTTGCGTGGCGGCGGCGATGCGTGCGATCGACAGGGAGCTCGTATTCGAGGCGAGAATCGTCGCCGGCGGCGCGGCTGCGTCGAGGCGGCGAAACGCGTCGAGCTTGAGACCGAGCTGCTCGGGAATTGCCTCGACGACGAGTTCTGCGGTGGTCAGTGCCTCGGGATCGCTCACCGCCTCGATGCGCGCAAGGGCCATCGCCGATTCTTCTTTGCTGAGCTGGCCCTTCTCCGCCTTGCGGTGCAGGAATCCCCCGATGCGCTCGAGGGCGCGATCGACGGCGCCGTCGACCGGGTCGTGGATCAAGACGTGGAGGCCGGCCTCGGTTGCCACCTGGGCGATGCCCGAACCCATGGTTCCGGCTCCCAGGATGCCGACTCGGGCGACCTCACGCACGCGCTCGCCCTAGTGGCCGGAGAAGCGCGGCGGACGCTTCTCTGCGAAGGCTGTGACTCCTTCGTTGTGATCCTGAGTTCGGCCCGCGAGCTCCTGGAGCGCCGCCTCGAGGGTGAGGCTCTCCGACAGGGTTGCCGTTTCGGCGTGGTTGAGGAGCCGCTTCGCATAGCCGATGGCCAATGTCGGACCCTCCGCCAATTGCTGGGCGACGCCGCGGACCAGCTCCGGCAGCTGCGCCGCCGGCGCGACGCCGTTCACCACGCCGGCAAC
Organism: Chloroflexota bacterium; assembly: GCA_030774375.1. The sequence goes on from JALYLE010000087.1 coordinate 4,279, forward strand.
CTGGGCCTCGGCCGCGGGGAGGCCATCCCCGGAGAAGATCAGCCACGCCGCGCGATGGCGCCCGAGTGCCCGGACCAAGGCCCGCGTTGACCCAGAGTCAGGCACGAGGCCGATGCGCACGAAGGCAAGGATGAACTGTGCCTCCTCGGCGGCATAGATCAGGTCGCAGGCCAGAGCCAGGCTCACGCCGGCACCGGCGGCAACGCCATTGACGGCGGCGATCACCGGCTTGGGAAGGTCGCGGATGGCGGTGATCAAAGGGTTGTACTCGGTGGTGACGACACGACGGAACTCGCGCTCCGTGGATCCGCCGCGCAGATCAGCGCCACTGCAGAAGCCCCGTCCCTCGCCGGTGATCACGATGGCACGGACGCTTTCGTCCTTGCCCGCGGCCTTGATTGCGGCAAGGAGCTCGCGGCGCATGGCGGCGTTGAGGGCGTTGAGGGACTCCGGGCGGTTCAGGGTGATCGTCTGGACGCCTTTGCTGTTCTCGACGCGGATCGTCTCGAACGGCCCCGGCTCGTTGCCGGCCCTCCCGCCCCTAGCTCCCCTGGCTCTCCCGCCTCTCTTGCCTCCCGACTGCTCAGCCATCGGCCGATTCTACGGTTCGCCCATCGGACGCGGTGCCTCCGGGCTCCCGGCGGTTCGCGGGGCGGCGGATTGCGCAGCAGCGACTTGCCCGCCTCGCTCGTGGGTTTCGCCGATCCGCATCGGTGGAATGAGACGCACGGCGAGCAGGCACGCGACGGCTGCGGCCACCAGGAGGATGAGATAGATCCATCCCAGCCCCGTTGCCAGGTCGCTCCGGTCGGCTGCGAGCGTCGATACGGGGATCGTGGTTCGAGCCACTGGGTCGAGAATCGCGCTGGCAGTCGGCCCCACGGTCGCTGCCAGCAGCCCGCCCAGGACGCCGGTCCCGACTGCTCCCCCAATCGTCCGGCTGAACTGCACCAGGCCGGTCGCCTGCCCCCGCTGGTTCCAGCTCACCGCAGTCTGGATGCCCACGAGCATCGGCGCCGTGGTGAGGCCCATGCCCAGGCCAGTGACTCCGGTCGCGATCGCCACGTATCCGAGGGCGTCGATCCGGACCGCCTGGGTCAGCAGCGCGGTGCCGACGACGAGCAGCCCGGCGCCCAAGAGCACAAGGGGCCGCACGCCGAAGCGAAGCATCGTCCGCCCCGAGATGATGGAGCCGATGGGCCACCCAATTGACATCGCGCCCACCGCCAACCCGGCGTCGAGCGGCGACCCCCCGTGCACGCCCTGCACCAGGGGCGGAACGTACGCGGTGAGCCCAAACATCACCACCCCCGCCAGGGCGCCAACCCAGAGGCCCGCCGAGACGATCGGCCTTCGAAGGAGCTCCGGTGAGATCAGGGGTTCGGCTACACGCAGCTCCGTCCTGACGAAGATCGCCA
>JALYLE010000088.1 GCA_030774375.1 Chloroflexota bacterium
TCCTGGATGTCGCCGTGGTTCCAGGCAAAGCTCTGCAGGCTGCGCGGCGGGATGAAGGCGCAGGCCGCTGGCGTCGCGCACGTCGCGGGATTGCCCGAGGCGAAGAGGAACCAATCCGGGTCCGCAAAGAGCGTGAAGGTCGGCGTGCGTGCCGGATCCGCGGTCACCATGTGCAACGATCGACCGGGTCAGCGAGCGCCCTGGTGATGTCGGTCTCCACCTGTCCGGTGTACGGATTCAACCAGCTCAGCTGAGCGCTCTCGCGTTCGAGCCCGCGCACCGCCGGGTCCGTCCGACCCGGGTTTCCGGTGACATAGACCGTGGGAGCATCGTCCGAGTGCACGGTGAAGGCGGTGGTGTCGCCGAACTCGGTGCGGATCATGGCGCTCAGGTTGGCGTTGATCTCGCCCACCCGATCGTACGTGCATGCTGTGGTCACCCCGTCGCAGCCGGCGGGGATAGGCTGATCGCCCACGAAATGGTCGCCCTCGTCGACGGTGAAGACGAAGAGGGTGTTGCTCTTGTTGATCCCGTCGGTTGCCAGGCGATCGAAGAATTTGGCAAACGCCTGGTCGTATTCGTGCAGCTGCTGCACATAGCCGGTCTCGCCAGGCCCGTATGCGAAGTGCTGATTGCCAGCGGTGCCGTGCCCATCGTGCGCGTCGGAGATGTAGGCATAGGTGATGGGAATGCCGGCCTCCTGCATCTGAGCGACCCAGGACAGCGAGATTGTCGCCTCCATGCCGTCGAAGCCGGGGAAGCCGATGTGGCCGGTGGCGTCCTGGATCACATTGCCGTCCAGATCGGTCATGGGGCCATCCGTCTTGATGAGCGGATTGACGTACTTGGCCCCAAAGAGCCCCTGGTAGTTGGCATAGCCACCCGGCTCGTCCGGCAGGAGGTCCGGGCGCGTGCGGTCCGAACTTCCGCAGATCGATGAGCCCTGTGCGCAGTGGACGCCGACCCCGACGAAGTCCGGGAACGCCTGGCCGGGGTTGCTGATGACCTCCTGGGCTTCGGGCGAGCCGGCGCCGAAGACGGTCGGAATGTCGATAGCGGTGTTCTCCAGGATCGTGTTGGCCGTTGCCACCGATCCGAAGTCACAGCCGCTGCGCGTGTAGGGCACCCAGGGCGCCGGGGAGATCTTCCCGTTCTCGTTGATCATCTCCGGCGTCGTGTCGGTGGGGGTAGCCGTCGTGGGATCGAAGAGCGGCGCCGTCCAGTAGGCGAAGCTCACGCCCAGGTTCGTGGTGCCGTCGGGATTGAAGTAGCGGAAGCTGTTCGAGACCGGCTGTCCGAATCGGTCCGGATAGTTTCCGGTCAAGGTGCTGAGGATGCCCGTCCCCGTGTGCGAGATGAGGACGGTGTGGTCGTCGCTGAGCATCGTTCCGTTGCCGTCAATGAAGTTGAGCAGGTGTGGCATCTGCTCGAGGTCGGACGGCACATTCGGGTTGTCGCGGCGAAGGTGTGTGTTGTCGAACTGGATGTGGATGACGTGCTTGATCTGGCCCTTTGCCGAGTTCAGCGCGCAGCCGTCATCGGCCTTCACGGCGCTGCCGGAGCTCGATATGGCCAAGGGTGAAGCCGCCAGGCCGGATGCGGCGAGTGCCGCCGTCATCGCCAAGGCCGCCACGCGGCGCACGGTGGGGTGGGGTCCCAATGGATCGCGTCCTCCTGCGGACGGGCGAGGGCGTGCGCCCGCAAGTGCTCGGGATCACAGTGGAGGACTCACCATAACGCGTTGTCGGCGTTCCGTGAACCGGGGGTCAAGCGACTCACGGCGCTCACATAGAGCCCGCCTATTGGCGAGGCCTCATGATGCTCGCCATGGCCGCATGCTCCGCGCCCAGCAACGTCGCGTAGCGGGGCGGAGGGTTGATGGCAGTCGCGCGTCTCGCACCGGACGATCCCAAGTGGCTTGAATGGCTCGCCTCCAGGCGCGATGCCACGCCATTCCATCATCCCGCCTGGCACCGTGTCGTGGCGGGAAGCTATGGCTATCCGTCATTCGTCCTTGCCCTGACCGATGAGCAGGGCGCAATGCGGGCTGGGATACCGATCGTGGAGATCAGCCGGCCACTCCTCGGCAAACGATGGGTCAGCCTTCCGTTCACCGACTGGTGCCCACCGGTCATGGACGACGGCGTCTCAGCGGCGGAGCTGCTCACGCACGTTGACGAAGCCTGGCGGGAAGCAAAGGTGAATCAGCTCGAGATCCGGGGTGTCTTGACCCCCACCGCACAGCCGGTGTCAGTCGGATTCCGCCACGTGCTCCACCTCAGCGACGATGCGGAGGCATTGTTCGGCGCATTCCACCCATCGCAGGTGCAGCGCAACATTCGGAGGGCGGAGCGGGAGGGGGTCGCGGTGCGCCGCTCCACGTCACCTTCGGACCTGCTCGATCTCTTTTACCGGCTTCACGTGCAGACCCGTCGCCGGCTCGGGGTGCCCGTGCAGCCGCGAGCCTTCTTCCGCCTGATCGCCGACGAGGTTCTCTCCCGCGACCTGGGCTTCGTAGTCCTGGCCAGCCACGGCGGTCGGACTGTTGCCGCGGCGCTGTTTCTCGCGTGGAACGGAACCATGATCTACAAGTTCGGAGCCTCGGAGGTTGAGGCGTGGCCGGTGCGGCCCAACCACGCGATCTTCTGGGAGGCGATTCAATGGGGAGCCACCAACGGTTTCCACACCCTTGACTTTGGACGCACCGATTTCGATACGCCCGGCCTGCGGACCTTCAAGCTGCAGTGGGGGAGCGAGGAGCAGCCGATGGTCTACAGCGCGCTGGGGAGCCCGCTGCGAACCGGCGCCGGGCGCGCCTCGCAGGTCCTGGGAACGCTGATTCGCCACTCTCCAAAATGGGTGGCACGAGCCACGGGCGAGCTCCTCTACCGGTTCGCCGCGTGATGGCTGTGCGCCGAATCAGGCCGGCGGCTCCAGGCTGATCTGAGCTTCGTCCGTGGCGGGTCCAACGACCCCCCACGCGCCGTCCCGGAGCTCGAGGCTGGAGGCGTCGCGGCGTCGCCACCACGCTGCGATCTCCCGTGGCAGCGGGCGCCACGCCTGCGAGTCATCGGCGAAGGCTTGGAGAAAGCGTTCGTACAGTGCGAGGTCCTCGTCTCGGAGCATGTAGTCCGGGTGTGCCAGCAGCATAGCCAACCCTTGGCGTGCCCTGATGCGGTGGCACTTGTCGACCCACATCCGCTCGTCTGCGTGGCGAAGGATGGTGAAGAGCGTGTGGTCCTGGGGCAGGGTGATGGGTAGCTCCACGGTCTTCCCGATGAAGAAGGGGAACCAGCTGCAACAGCCGCCGGGCTGGGGCTCGTACGGATCGGTATCCGGATACGAAGAGTCATAGTCGAATCCGAGCTCGGGAACCCACTCCCAGCGCCGATGAGTGGACGGGGCGCGGAACCCGCGTGCCCGCCAGAGGGCGGCGCTCTCGTGCATCGCCGGCAAACGCTCCTGGAGGGTCGTCCACGACTCGAGATCCCGGCCGTCATGGTAGAGGCCGTGGACCCCAACCTCGAATCCGTCATCCAGGAGCTCTTCCACCAGGCCGAGTGGCACGGTATAGCGTCGAGGGACGAAGTTCCACACGGAACGCACTCCCGCGCGGATTTCCGATTCCCTCACCGCAGCGAGGCGCAGCAGGCCTTCCTCCGTCTCGACGTCGTGCGTGAGTGAGAGGCACCAGGTGTAGGGTGCCGGCCACGGTTGGATCCACGGGACGGGAGCGGCCGCGAAGTCAGCCAGCAGGGAGACGATGTGGCGCAACAGGTCATGGAGAGCTGGCTCCACCGGCCAGCGTGGAAACGACGTCCGCCCCTGCAGGCGGCTGAACACGCGGCGCAGGGCCAGCTGGACGGACCTGGGCATGAGCGGGCGGAGGCGGTAATAGGCACCCAGGCCCACGCGTCGGACGATGCGGCCGGCACCGGCCCGTGAGCTCTCGCGGTAGCGTTCACTCCAGAGCGTCTCGATCGCCTCGTCCGGGTCGAACGGCAGGAGCCGGCTTCCATCGTCGGCGCGCCAGACCGACGCGATGCGTCGGCCGGCCTCGTCGCGAAGCGGGTCAGCCGGCCGCCAGGAACGGGCCTCGCCAGCCAGCAGTGGGGCCAGGGCGGCGTCGGGGACGATCCGGGCGAACAGGGGAATGTCGCCGAGGAGGCTGCGAACGATCTTCGGCGTCCGGTCGGGCATGTGGCTTTCGCGGTGCGGCCACCAGACGCTCGGGCTACCGGTCTCCGGACCTTCTGTCACAGCCGCGGAGGCGGCCAGTTGCAGGCGCGCAAAACCTGAGCTAAGCAGTGGGGACCGATCAGGACCATCCTTCGGGAGATCCGCCGAGTAGGGGATGCGCAGATGGTCGAAGAGGGTGACCGGGTGCGTTGTCCGAAACATCACGCTGACTCGCTCTCCATGCCCCGTCGCGCGGTGGCGATGAGCATTTCCGAAATTTCCGCGACATCGCCAGAAGAAACGCGCCCGTGCGTCGGCAGATTGATCAGGTGACGCGCCGCCTCCTCTGCGCGCGGGCAGCTCCCAGCAAGGTAGTCGCCGACCGCAGGATCGAGCGCCTCCTCGAGCACCGAGGTGAACCAGGTGCCAACCACGAGCCTCGATGACAATGCCCGGACAACTCGCTCGCGGTCGTCCACCCACACCGGGTACCGGACGTAGGCCGGCTCCGCCCCATCAGGGGGTCTCGGCAGGCGGAACCCTTGGTCTCGAAGGGCGTTCTCCCAGCCCTGCGCCGCCCGCCGACGGTGGGCCAGGTTCCGAGGCAGCTTCCGCAGCTGTTCGAGCGCAACCCCAGCTTGAGCGTTCGCGAAGCGGCGTTCGTAGCCGGGCGGCTTGAGACCCTGCAGCTCCTCGAGCACCGTCGGTCGTGGCAGCGGATGGCGCCGCCCAAGCAGCTCGTAAACGGCGCGACTGTAGCTATGGACGCGCGGTTCGGTGAGCAGGTAATAGATGACGAGCTTCAGCAGATAGCGGATGACCGTACTGGCGGGCGGTGCGTCACAGCTGGCCTGGAAAGCGCGCAGCTTCTCCGCGAGGGCCGGATCCCCGGTGGTGACCACCCCGCCCATCGTGGTCGAGATCGTCTTGGTCTCCTCGGTGCTGAAAAAGGCCGCCGCGCCAAAACTGCCGACCGGTCGCCCTCGGTAGCGAGCACCCAATGCGTGAACGCAGTCCTCGATGAGCAGCAGGTCATGACGGGAAGCGATCTCCGCCGCCCGCTCGATGTCGACCGGAATCCCGAACGTGTGCTGAAGGATCACGGCTCGTGTCCGGGGAGTCACCTGCTCCTCGACCAGGTCCAGGTCGATGTTGTATGAGTCGAGCTCGCAGTCCACGTATATGGGTCGCGCGCCGGTATAGCGGATGGCATTCGCGACGACGATGTGCGTTGGCACCTGGAGCAGCACCTCGTCGCCGTCGCCGATGTCCGCTGCCTTCAGAATGCCGTACAGGCCGACACGACCAGCGGCGAAGCTGATGCCGTGGCTGCAGTCGACAACCTTCGCAAATGCATCCTCGTACGCGG
>JALYLE010000089.1 GCA_030774375.1 Chloroflexota bacterium
CAGGCCCAGCGAGATGCGGTTGATCCCCGCCTCGCGGAGGCCGGCCCAGTCGGGCGCCTCCCGTGCGCTGGGATTCGCCTCCAGGCTGATCTCCTCGGGCCGTCGCCCCCATCGGATGGCTGCGGCCCCGATGAGGCGATCAACGGCCGCGGCCGGCAACAGCGACGGCGTGCCGCCCCCGAAATAGATCGTCGCCAGCTCACCGGGCGCCGCGCGAACGGCGAGCTCGGCGAGAAGCGCGTCCACGTACCGCGGGATCTCGCGCCCTCGGCCGCCAACCGTCACGAAGTCGCAATAGGCGCACACGAGACGGCAAAACGGGACGTGGACGTAGAGATGGTGGGAGCGTTGTGCGGTCACGCCAGCGAGGTTATCGCGACGCGACGGCCTTCGAGGCAAACGCGGTCGTCTCCACGCCCAAATCCTAGAGGACTAGATCGGTCGCTCTCGCACGCGGCCCCCGGCAAAGGCGAAGATGCCCATCGTGACGGCGAAGTGCCCGACGATGGCGGGGATGACGGAGCCAGTCGCCAGCGTGGCCGCGCCGGCCCCGTAAGCGAGGAGCACCGAGCCCGCCAGGAAATACCAGTCGCGCTCCTCCAGGAGCCTGCGGTGGACGATCCCGTAGAGCAGCGCCTGGACCAGGTTCGCCAATCCTGCCCACTGCGGCCCCGTGGCAAAGATCAGCATGCCCAACACGATCGAACGGAACTGGATCTCCTCCGCCAGCGCGTTCGCGGCCGCACCGACGATGCGCGAGGGCAGCAGCTGGGATGGGATCGGCCGAATCGCGCCGAAGCGCAGAAAGGCGAAGGCCGCGCCATTCAGGACGGCCACTACGCCAAAGGTGATCATCACCGGCAGCACGGTGGCTGGCTCGCCGCCGGTCAGGAAGAGCGTAACGCGACCCTGCGGCAGGATCCAGGCAATCCCCAGCGCAAAGATCAGGACGAGCGCGTAGTAGCTGAGCGGGCCGAGCCAGGCGGTGCGATAGCGGAAGTAGTCGGAGCGCATGATTCGCTCGGCGTCGAAGCGGAGCAGCACCATGAAGACGGTGAGTCCCAGGGCGATCGCCACCTGCAGCGAGTCGACGAAGCTCACGACGCCGTCTCGTTCATGCGAAGGATGGCGAGGAAGGCTTCCTGCGGGATCTCGACCGAGCCGATCCGCTTCATCCGCTGCTTCCCTTCCTTCTGCTTCTCGAGCAGCTTTCGCTTGCGCGTGATATCGCCGCCATAGCACTTGGCGAGCACGTTCTTGCGCAGCGCCCGGATCGTCTCGCGGCTGATGATATGCGAGCCGATTGCGGCCTGGACGGGCACTTCGAACAGCTGCCGCGGGATGAGCTCCTTGAGCTTGTCGACCAGCGCCTTGCCGGATCGGAAGGCGTGCGACCGATGGACGATGAGCGACAGGGCATCGACCGGCTCGCCGTTGACCATGATGTCGAGCTTGACGAGGTCTCCAGGGCGATACCCCAGGTACGTGTAGTCGAGGCTGGCATATCCGCTCGATCGGCTCTTGAGCAGGTCGTAGTAATCGACGATCAGCTCGGCGAGGGGCACCTCGAAGTGCATGTCGACCCGTTGTGGGTCGAGGTACTCCATCGAGACAAACTCGCCGCGGCGTCCGGTCGTGAGCTCCATGATCGGACCGATGAAGTCGGTCGGCGTGATCACCTCCGCCGCTACCCACGGCTCGTCGACCCGCTCGATTTCGCCCGCGTCCGGCATCTGGGCGGGGTTGTCGACAACCAGCTCGCCACCGTGCGTGCGCTGGACACGGTATTCGACGCTCGGGGCGGAGGCGATAAGCTCCAGGTCGAACTCACGCTCGAGTCGCTCCTGGACGATCTCCATGTGCAACAGCCCCAGGAAGCCGCAACGGAAGCCAAAGCCGAGGGCGGCGCTCGATTCGGGCTCGTAGACGAAGCTCGCGTCGTTGAGGTGGAGCTTCTCGAGCGCGACGCGCAGGAGCGGGTAGTCGTCGCCGCGCAGCGGATAGATGCCCGCGTAGACCAGGGGCAGCGCCTGCTTGTAGCCGGGGAGGGCAACGCTCGCCGGATGCTCGGCGTTGGTCAGCGTGTCGCCAACCCGTGCCTCGCGGATGCTCTTCAACCCGGTCGCCACGTAGCCGACCTCACCGGCGGTCAATGTGCGGGTCGGCACCGGCTGCGGCCGGAAGTAGCCAAGCTCCAGGATCTCGCTCTCCGCCTCGGTGGCCATGAACCGGATGAGCTCATGGTCATGAAGGGTGCCGTCCGCCACTCGCACGTATGCAACCACGCCCTTGTAGGGGTCGTAATGGCTGTCGAAGACGAGGGCGCGCAAGCGCCCAGCCGGGTCCCCGCGAGGCGGCGGCACCCGGGACACGATCGCTTCCAGGATTGCGTCGACGCCGGTCCCCTCCTTGGCCGAGGCGAGGATCACCTCGTCGCGGGGGATGGCGAGCGTCTCCTCCAGCTCGCCGATGACGCGCTCCGGGTCCGCCGATGCAAGGTCGATCTTGTTGACGACCGGAATGATCACCAGGTTCTGGCCCAGGGCGAGATGGACGTTGGCGAGGGTCTGCGCTTCGATCCCCTGGCTGGCGTCGACGACCAGGATGGCCCCTTCGCAGGCCTGCAGGGATCGGCTGACCTCGTAGCTGAAGTCGACGTGACCGGGGGTGTCGATGAGGTTGAGCGCGTACGTCTGGCCGTCGCCTGCGGGATACTCGAGTCGAACGGCGCGGGCCTTGATGGTGATCCCCTTCTCGCGCTCGAGCTCCATGGAGTCGAGCACCTGGCTCGTCATCTGGCGCGGGTCGATGGTGTGGGTCGCCTCGAGCAGGCGATCGGCCAGGGTGGACTTGCCATGGTCGATGTGGGCCACGATGCTGAAGTTGCGGATGCGCTCCGGGGGGATCACCGGGCGCGAGTCTAGCCGAGAGTGGGGACGGTAAGACCCGCCGATGCAGGAGATCGGCGGACACACCTCTCTCCGTGGCACGCGAGCGCCTGGAGGTCGGAGGCCGAGGCCTGGATCGGCGCCGAGCTGGATCGGCTCGGCATCCGGATCACAGGCTCAATCGAGCCGCGCGTCCGGCCCTGGTCGATCGTCCTGCGCGTGCCGAGTTCGTCCGGCGACGTCTACTTCAAGGCCACTGCCGGTGCGATGGCGAACGATGCGCGGATCACGGCCTCGCTCGCGCGCTGGGCGCCGCGAGACGTCCCGCACCAGCTCGCCGCCGACGAGGAACGCGGATGGATGCTTCCCCCCGATGGCGGTCAGCGGCTGCGCGACGTCATCACCGCGAACCCTGACATCGGCCACTGGGAGAGGATCCTGCCGAGGTACGCCGAGCTCTCGGCCGTGCCTGAGTGGCTGCGGGACCTCGCCGCGGCCGCCTGACCGGCCCGGCGCCAGGCACTCGGCGTCCGCACCGTCGGCCCCGGGAGCGCGCTAGGCGGACTTCCCGACCAGCAGGATGCCGGTGACGGCGTGGTAGTGGCTGAAGAAGGTATCGGTGTGGATCAGGTTGCCCTGAGCATCGCGGACCCAGCGCGTCACGACCGCGTCAAAGCCGTCGTGGACCTCCTGCACCCGCTGGGTCACGCCCGGCTTGAGGCTGGTCGTGTACTGCACGCTGTCGTGGCCGTAGACGTAGTTGCTGATCGCCGGCTTGCTGAAGGTGATGGTGCGCCCCGTCGGCACGCCGTACAGGTCGAACCGCACGAAGCCGTAGCCGGTGTAGCTGCGGATGATGAGCGGGTATCGGGTGTCGTTCCGGAAGCTCATCGTCGTGACCGATGCCCCCTCGGCGAAGACGGTCGCATCGAGGCCCACCGGGTAGCGGCTGATGTAGTAGTAGTGGTTCCTCCGGTCGTGCATCTCGAGGCCGGCGCGCAGGGCGGTGTTGAAGAGCGTTGTCGAGGTTGAGCAGATCCCGCCGGCCAGGGCGCCCTGGAGGTTGGTGCGCCCGTTGATGATCGCCCCACCGATCCGATAGCCGGCGGCAAACGTGACCGGGCCGATCTCCTTCCAGAAGTCGAACAGCGCCCCGGGAGCGATCACCTTGCCGTTGATCGCCTTCGCCGGGATGCTGATGTTCACCCCATAACCGTTCGAGAGGCCGGTGATGTAGTGCGTCGTCCAGGTGGAGAGACGCACGATCTTCGCCACCGCCGCCTGCGCTGACGCCGTGCTCAGGGTCGGCTGGATCGTCGTCACCGAGAGCGGCATCTCCAGCGAAAGCGGTCCACCGCTCAGGCGGCGCCCGATGGCGTCACGTATTGCCGCCGCGGTCGTCGCCTCGTCGATGCTGCGTCCCTCGACCGCGGGGATGACCTCGATGCGGGCTCCGAACCGATACGTCGCATCGACCGCTGGCCGGTTCACGAGCTTGGCCAAGGCGGCGGTCTGGGCCGTGAGCGCCGCATCATTGATCCGGGCCGTGAATCCGAGGACGGGATCAGAGGCGAACGACAGGAGCGACGCGATCTGCGCGGCGCTGAGGGCAGCGGTGACTGTGCCGTCGGTAAGGGTCAGCGGGGCGCTCGCGGCCTGCGACGCCTGGTCGGCGGTGCGTTGCGCGATGGCTGTCGACACCACCGCCGGGCGGATGGCGAGCGGCACATCCACCGTGGTGTCGCCGGCGAGCGGCGTCCCGAGCGCGGACCCCAGGACCTCGCCCAGCGTCGCCGTCTCGAGCTGCGCACCATCCTGCGCGGGCGTCACGACGAACCGCCCGTCCGTGAGGACCACGCCGGCGTCAACCGCGGGCCGATCGAATCGGAGCGCCAGCGAGGATCCGATCTCGTCGAGGCGAGCCGAGTCGAAGGCCTGGACCTGGATGGGCTGCACGGCGCCGACCAGCAGCGCGCGGAGCCGCTCGATTCCCGCGGCGAGGAGGTTGCTGGCACGTCCAGCGCCAAGAGCCGCGTCGACCATCCGCGTCATCTCGTAGGCGCGGCCGAGATCCTGGTAGGTGACCGCAACCTGGTCCCCCGCGATGACCAGCGTGGCGGTGTCCGCCGCCACGGGCGGAAGCACCGACTCGAGCCGCGCCTCGACGCCGGCTCGATCGAGGCCGGCGAGCGAGATGTTCCCAACGCGCACGCCGGGCAGGACACGCCCCTCGTTCAGCGCGCCGAGCGCCAGGGCGATGGCTGCTGCGGCGAGGACCGAGACAGCGAGGGTCCCCAGGAAGCCCAGCGCGACGCCCCGCAGTCCGGGCATGGTGCGAGCCCGGGCGGGCGATTCGAGGGTGGCGATCGTGCTCATGGGACGAACGCGCGCCGGCGGACGTGGTGGCGCGGGCGGGCAGATCTCATCAGGCGTGTAAGCCGCCGGGCACGACGGGTCTGATCCTTCCCTCCGCTGACGAAACGGAGTTCGTTGACGCTCGTTGTCGTTGTGCCGCGCATTGTGGATGAGGCCCGCCCGGCTGTCGAGTGCCGAATGGTCCGTGCCTGAGCTCGGTGCTATACTCCTGCGCCGATGCGCCGCCTTGGGCGGCGTTCCGTTTGTATCACCCCCCTGAACCTGACTATCGAGGAATTCGAGTGGCACGAAAGGCCCGAACCTGGAAGGGCGCCCGCACCCCGCAGGCCCTCAAGCGCGTCCGTCAGGCTCTGCGCCGCCGCGACATCAATCGCCGAGGCCGAAGCGCCGCCAAGACCCTCGTCCAGCGAGCGTCGAACATTGCGCTCGGCCGCGCCGAAGGTGACGGCCTCGAGGCCGTGACCGCCGCGGTCAGCGCGCTCGACAAGGCCGCTGAGAAGGGAATCATCCACCGCAACAATGCGGCCCGTCGCAAGAGCCGGCTGATGACGAAGGTCAACGCTGCTCACCTGCTCGACGAAGCCGAGCAGACCACGGCGCCCAAGCGCAAGACGACCGCCAGCAAGACAGCCCAGCGCAAGAAGGTCGCGGCAGCGAAGGCTTCGAAGGCGGCCGTGGCGCGGTCCGCGGATCGCCCTCGGACGGCCGCCGGCAAGGCGAAGGTCGCTGTCACCCGGGCGACCCGGGAGTCGGCTGCCGCCAAGCGCCGCGCGAAGCCAGGCGATGAGCCGGCCGCCCCGGAGAACGGCGAAGGCTGAATCGGTCTCGGTCGCTTGCGCTCAGTCGGAGCGCGAGCCGAGCGCAGCGAAGGCCCGCGGCCCGGAGAACTCGGCAGCGTCGCCCAGCTCCTCCTCGATCCGCAGCAGCCGGTTGTACTTCGCGATTCGCTCGGACCGGCTGATCGATCCCGTCTTGATCTGACCAGTGTTCATGGCGACCGCGAAATCGGCGATGGTCGTGTCCTCCGTCTCGCCGGAGCGGTGGCTGACGATCGCCCTCCAGCCGGCGCGCTGAGCCATCTCCACCGCCTCAACCGTCTCGGTTAGGGTCCCGATCTGGTTGAGCTTGATGAGGATGCTGTTGGCGGCGTTCTCCGAGATCCCTCGGGACAGCAACGTCGTGTTCGTGACGAAGATGTCATCACCCATCACCTGGATGCGGTCGCCGAGGCGCTGCTCCAGCGCGACCCAGCCGTCCCAGTCGTCCTCGGCGAGGCCATCCTCCAGGCTGATGATCGGATAGCGAGCGATCCAATCGGTCCAGAAGTCGATCATCTCCTGGCTGGACAGTGTCCGATCCTCGCGGGCCAGACGATAGCCACCTTCGGCGACGAGCTCGGACGTCGCCGGGTCGAGGGCAATGGCCACCTGCGACCCCGCTTCGTATCCAGCACGAGCGATCGCCTCGAGGATCAGCGCTACCGCCTCCTCGTTGCTCGCCAGGCTCGGGGCGTAGCCGCCTTCGTCGCCAACGGTCGTCGCGAAGCCGCGCTCGTGGAGCAGGGAACCCAGTTCATGGAAGGTCTCCGCCGCCCAGCGCAGCGCCTCCCGGAATGACGGCGCCCCGAGGGGCGCGATCATGAACTCCTGGAAGTCGGTGCTGTTCAGCGCGTGCTTGCCGCCGTTGAGGATGTTCACCAACGGAACGGGAAGCAGCCGGGCGCCGGCCCCGCCCAGGTACCGATACAACGGTAGGCCGACAGCCTCGGCCGCCGCATGGGCGGTCGCCAGCGAGACGCCGAGCAGCGCATTCGCCCCGAGCTTCGATCGGTCCGGAGACCCGTCCAGGTCGATCAGCAGCCGATCCAGGCTCACCTGGTCGACCGCGTCGCTGCCGATCACTTCCGGCCGGATCGTGTCGTTGACGTTGCGAACGGCGTGCAGGACCCCCTTCCCACCGTAGCGCGCCGGATCGCCGTCACGGAGCTCGACCGCCTCGTGCGCACCGGTCGAGGCGCCCGATGGCACGATCGCGGCACCCACCGCACCGCCGTCGAGGAAGACCTCCACTTCGACGGTGGGGTTGCCGCGTGAGTCGAGCACCTCTCGGGCGATGACGTCCTCGATGATGCTGGTCATCGATCAGGCCTCCCGCTCCTGAAGGGCCGCGACGCCGGGCAGGGTCTTGCCCTGCAGGAATTCAAGTGAGGCCCCGCCGCCGGTCGAGACGTGGGTCATCGCGTCGGCCAGGCCCAGCTGCTCAACCGCGGCCACGCTGTCCCCGCCGCCCACGATGGTCACGACACCATTGGCCGTGCGCTGGGCGAGGAATCGGGCGATGGCGTTCGTGCCCTCCGCGAAAGGAGCGATCTCGAAGACACCCATCGGTCCATTCCAGAAGACCGTGCGTGCCTTGGCGAGGTACGCGGTGTAGGCCGCGATGGTGTTCGGTCCGATGTCGACCATGCTCCAATCCTTGGGAACCGCCGTTACGGGGACGGTCTGGCGCTGCGCGCGCGGATGGAGCTGGGCGGCAACCACGGCATCTGTGGGGAGCATGATCCGAACGCGCTTGCGGCGGGCCTCGGTCATGATGCGCCGCGCATTCTCGATCTGATCAGGCTCGACGAGGCTCTTCCCCAGCGCCAGCCCCTTCGCTGCCAGGAACGTGTTCGCCATGCCGCCGCCGATGAGGATCGCCTGGCATCGGCTCAGGAGGGCCTCCAGGACCTCGAGCTTCCCTGAGACCTTGGCCCCGCCGATGAGCGCGTGGAATGGCTTGGCGGGCTTGTACAGCAGGCGGCCAAGCGCCTCGACCTCGCGCTCCAGGAGAAGGCCGGCCACGCTCGGCAGGTAATGGGTGATCCCCTCGGTCGAGGCATGAGCCCGGTGGGCCGAGCCGAAGGCATCGTCGACGTAGAGGTCGGCCATGTCTGCCAATGCCTTGGCGAATCCGGGTTCGTTCGCCTCCTCCTCGTTATGAAAGCGCAGGTTCTCGAGCAGGATCAGCTCGCCAGGTCGCAGCTTGCCCACCGCGTCCTGCACGCCGGGACCGAGGGCGTCTCCCGTCATGCGCACCGGCCGCCCCAGGAGCCGGCTCAGCCGATCGGCAACCGGCTTCAGGCGCAGCGCGTCGTTCACCTTGCCCTTTGGTCGCCCCAGGTGGCTGGCGAGCACCACGCTCGCGTTGCGCTCGAGCAGGTACACGATCGTCGGAAGGCTGGCCCGGATGCGAGTGTCATCGGTGATCCGACCATCGTCGAGCGGCACGTTCAGGTCGGCCCGCAGGAAGACGCGCTTGCCGCCCACGTCCACATCGCGCACGGTGAGCTTGTTCATCGGGGCCGCCCGATCGCGTGCGCTCACAGTCGCTCGGCGACGTAGAGGGCGAGGTCCGCGACCCGGCAGCTGTAGCCCCATTCGTTGTCATACCAGGCGATCACCTTGAGCAGGTTGTCGCCCGCGACCATGGTCGAGAGCGCGTCGATGATGCTGGAGCGCTCGTCGCCCTTGAAGTCCATGGAGACGAGCTCCTCCTCGCTATATCCGAGGAGACCGGCCATCGCGCCCTCCCCCGCCGCGCGGAGGGCCGCATTCGCTGTCGCCACGGTGACCGACTTGGTCGTCACCGCCACGAAGTCGATGATGCTCACCGTGGGTGTTGGAACGCGGAGCGAGAAGCCGTCGAAGCGGCCCTTCAGCTCGGGGATGACGAGCGACAGAGCGCGTGCCGCGCCCGTGGTGGTGGGGATGATGTTCTGTCCCGCACTCCGGGCCCGGCGCAGGTCCTTGTGCACGACATCGAGCACGTTCTGGTCGTTGGTGTAGGAATGGACGGTGGTCATCAGCCCACGCTCGATTCCGAAGCTGTCGAAGATCACCTTGGCCGGCAGCGCCAGCGCGTTCGTCGTACAGCTCGCGTTGCTGATGACGTGGTGGCGATCTGAGTCGTAGGCCCCCTCGTTCACGCCGAGCACGATCGTCAGGTCCTCGTTGTGCGCCGGGGCAGTGATGATCACCTTGCGCGCGCCACCGTCGACGTGGGCGTGGGCCTTGGTCGCGTCGGTGAAGATGCCGGTCGACTCGATGACGATCGCGACATCCAGGTCCTTCCAGGGCAGCGCGGCCGGATCCTTCTCGCTGAACGCTCGGATCTCGTGACCATCGACCGAGATCGTTCCCTCGCCGGAGGAGACCTCGCCCGGATAACGCCCGTATGTCGAGTCGTACTTGAACAGATGGGCATTCGTGGCGGTTGGCGCGAGGTCGTTGATGGCCACGACCTCGAGCTCGTCGGGGTGACGCTCCAGGATCGCCTTGAGCGTCTGACGACCGATGCGCCCGAAGCCGTTGATGCCGATACGAGTGGGCGTCACTCCGGTTCCTCCATGCGGGTCGCGGCGGCGGCCGGCACCTGGCCGCCCGGCGTACCACGTTGATAGGCGGGGTCTGAGAGTCGCTCGTTGACGATCGGCACCGAGCCTATCAGCGAGACGTCCTCGAGGAAATGAGGCGGCGTCACTCGGGCACGCCGCGCAGGCCCCGGGTAGGCGCGGGCATCGATCTCGCGGCGCACCGCATCGAGAAGTCCGGGGCGATGGGTCGCGACGCTGCCGCCGATCACGATCACCTGCGGGTTCAGGACCATCACCAGCCCCGCGCAGAGCGCACCGATGGCCACGAAAGCGCGTTCGTAGATCGCCGCGCAGGCCGCATCGCCCCCGTCCGCCGCCTGAGCGACAAGCGCCGCGTCGACCTTCCTACCCTCTCCGGCCAGCCGGGCCAGCAGCGGCGCCTCACCGCGGGCGAGGAGGTCGCGCCCGTCGCGCGCAATGGCGGCTCCCGAGGCGATCGCCTCGACGTGGCCCGGCATCCCATCGCCGCACAGGGGCCCGTCGAGGTCGACGGTGACGTGGCCGACCTCGCCGGCCGTGCCGTCGAGGCCGTAGATCGGCACCCTGCCCAGCACGATTCCCCCGCCGATCCCGGTCGAGATGGTGATGTAGATGACGTCGTCGGCTCCTCGTGCGGCGCCGTAGCGCCACTCGGCCATCACGGCGACGTTCGTGTCACGCTCAAGGAAGGTCGGCTGGCCGAGCCGTCCTTCCACGCTGTCGGCGAGCGGGACGTCGTGCCAGCCGGGCAGATTGGGCGGCGAGACGACCAGCCCACGCCACGGATTGAGCGGTCCGGGCGCCGAGATGCCGATCCCCACCGGGTCGGGGAGCCCAGCCGCACGCGCAGCATCGCGGACCTCGTTTGCGAGGGCGCAGATGCGCGTGATCACGGCCTCGGGACCATCCTCGCCCCCTGTCGGCACGGCACGGCGGGCCGAGACCGCGAGATCGGGACTGATGTGAGCGGCGCGGATCTGCGTTCCGCCGAGGTCGATCGCAAGGATCGGCTTCGCGGCTCCGACATCCACTCAGCTCATTCTAGCGGCGCCGCACAGCAACGGCCGCCCGGACGGGCCACCGAAGCAGCGGTGACTCGGCCGAGCGGCCGGATGACGCTCGGTCGGGAGCCCGTCGATGACGGAGCCCCCGGAACGGTTGGAGTGTCCGGATCGGTGCGTCAGCCGCCGATCTTGAACATCTTGGTGCCGCAGACCGGGCAGACGCCCTCAGTCGCCGGCTTGCCGTTCTTCATCGTGATCTTGTGCTCGTTGTTCATCGTGCGCTTGGCCTTGCACTTCACGCAGTAGGCCTCTGTCGCCATCGGTATGTAGCCTCCTTCATTGCCGGCGCCGGTCTTGCTGCGCCGTGTTCTGCGGTTGCTGCGACCCACCCTGTGAGCCAATCAAGCTCGACCATCGGCCCAGAGCCTCCGGTCCGTCCCCGGTATCCATCTCCCAGAGCAGGTGGATGCCGGCCAGTCCGGCATCGATGCAGCGTGCCTCAGCGGCCTCCTTCGCCGCGCCTTCAAGGAACGTGCCGTCGGTCCGCTGCGCGTACGCCGCGCAGACGGTGCCGGACCGCAGTCCCGCCAGACCCGCCAGCACGAAAAGTGCCGACGACTCCATCTCGAGGTTCGCGACGCCCTCGCGTCGCAGCTCCTCTGCGAGCTCAGGATAGCGAACGGGGAGCGTGCGCATCGCCCGTCCCTGCGGAGCGTAGAAGCCCGATGCCGTCGCGGTCAGGCCGACATGGTACCGATGGCCAAGCTGGCGACACGCCATCTCGAGCGCCCAGACCACGTCCCGATGCGCGATCGCCGGGTATCCGTCGTGCACGTAGAACGAGGTGGTGTTCTCCAGCCTGACCGCCCCGGTCGACACCACGAGATCACCTACCGCGATCTCCGGCTGTAACGCGCCGCACGAGCCGATCCGGATGAAGGTCGGGTGATCGGTGATCTCGATCACCTCGGCCAGCACGATCTCGATGTTGTCCGTGCCCATCCCGGTCGACATGACCGAGAGGTGCATCCCGGCATACTGCCCCGTGGCGGTCGTGATCTCGCGATTGCTGCGCTCGAGCTCAACCGAGTCGAAATGCGCGGCGACCTTGGCCACGCGTCCCGGATCGCCGACGAGCAGGATGGATTCGGCAAGCTCACCCCGCTCGAGGGCGATGTGGTATTGGCGGGTGCCGGATCGCGGTGCGTCCGCGTGCGAGAGCTCGGTCAAGGTGGCAGCGCTCCTTGCTTGGTGAGCGTGGCCGGCGAGACGGCGCGGAGTATACGCCGCTCATCTCGGACCTCGTTACGCGGACAAGCATCAAGCCTTGTGTCCCGCACCGGCGAGCGCCTGACTCATGGCCCATCGTGGT
The DNA here is from genome assembly GCA_030774375.1 of Chloroflexota bacterium. Next base: position 12,034 of record JALYLE010000089.1, read on the forward strand.
CACGCTCGGCGGGCAGCACTGCGAGCGGTGCCCGAACACCATCCGGCGAGCCGCCAGCGGGCATCGCCCCCGACCACGCCTGGTCGGCAGGTTCATCGCCGGTGGGCGGCGTTGCAAATACGAATGCGTGCAGGCGGCGGAACGCACCACTCCACCAGGCCGCCGAAGCCACGAGCACGAGCAGCGCCAGGCCGACCAGCAACAGGGCGGCCGTCTGCCGCCGCGCGGTGTCGGCGCGGAGCGACGCCGGCGCCGCGTCTGCCGCGGTGGTCGAGCCGTCCTTCCCGCCGTCCCCGTTCCGGCCGTCTGACCCCCCGCCACGCAGGCCGGGGAACGCTCCGGAGCTCGCCATGTCACGGGCGGTCCCGTTCAGATCAGGGGTAATGCCACTTGATCCACCCGCGATGGTGCCCCCGTTGCCAGCGTCCGCCACTCCACCCTCATTCCCGGCGTCCGTGCCTGCTCCCTCGCCTGCCGGGCCCGCGAGCACCCGAATATCAGCGGCGCCGCGAGGCCACACGCGGTAGCCGCGAGCCGGCTGGGCGCCGGTTGTCTCCTGGCCAACGGCTCCCCGGACCTCGACCCAGTCGTCGCGAGCGAGTCCCGCCGAGCTGATCCCGGAGTGCGCCAGCAGCACGATCCGCAGCGGACCGCTGCCAT
>JALYLE010000090.1 GCA_030774375.1 Chloroflexota bacterium
TGCCACTTGCGCTCGAATTGGCGGCGGCGCGTATCCGGGCCCTGCCCGTTGAGCAGGTGGCAGCTCGGCTCGATGACCGCTTCCGACTGCTCACCGGGGGCAGCCGCCTGGCGGTGACCAGGCACCAGACGCTGCGCGCGACGATGGACTGGAGCCACGACCTCTTGTCAGCAGAAGAGCGCGCGGTGTTCCGTCGCCTGGCCGCGTTTGCCGGCGGCTGCACACTGGCGGCGGCCGAGGCGGTGCTGGCGGACGACATCGTCGCCGAGCTGGATGTGCTCGACCTGCTGTCGCGGCTGGTCGACAAGTCACTGCTCGTCGCCGATCAGGCGGCCGATGAGGCACGCTTCAGCATGCTCGAGACGGTTCGCCAGTACGCGCGCGAGCAACTGCTGCACGCCGGTGAGGCCGAGGTCGTCCTGCGTCGCCACCGAGATTGGTACCTCGCGCTCGTGGAGCGAGCCAAACCGGACTTCTTTCGCGGGCCGCCGCCGGGCAACTGGCTGGCCACGTTCGATCGCGAGGTCGACAATCTGCGGCTCGCCCTCGAGTGGAGCGCGGCCGAGGCGGGTGGCGGAGCGGCCGGCCTGCGCCTCGCCGCGGGCCTCTGGCGCTATTGGGAAATCCGCGGCTACCTGGTCGAAGGCCGCCAGTGGCTCGAACGCACGCTGGCCGCGACCGACGGAGAGGTTTCGGTGCTGCGTGCCAACGCGCTGACCGGGGCGGGGATCCTGGCTCATATCCAGGGTGATTACCCGGCGGCCATTCGCTACCACGAGGAGAGCCTGGAGCAGCACCGGCAAGTGGGCAGTCGGCCCAGCGTCGCGTATGCGCTCTTCAACCTCGCCAACCTGATCGCCGAGCACGGCGACCTCACCGAAGCTCGAAGGCTATACGAAGAAGGCATCGCCATGGCCCATGCCATCGGCGACAAGCGCGGTGCGGCGTTGGGGCTCGTTACGAATGGCGACGTCATCTCGCGCTTGGGCGACCACATCGCCGCCGAACGTTCGTTTGCTGAAGCGATGTCCGTGTTCGAGCAACTTGGCGACAAGTGGGGCATGGCCTACGCCCTTGATAGCCAGGCCCTCGCCGCCGGCCGCGCGGGGGACGCGGACGCGGCGAGAAGTCTGCACGAGCGGGCGCTGTCGATCTCGCGTGAGATGGGCGACGAGCGCGCCGTGGCACGATCGCTGATGCATCTCGCCGACGCGGCCGCGCGCGCGGGCGATCGCACCCGGGCCAAGGCACTCCACCGCGAGTGCCTGCGGATCCGCAAGACAATCCATGACATGCCTGGTGTGGCGACAGCGATCGAGCGCCTGGCGTGGGTCATGGCCGACGATTCGGCGGGCGATGCGGCTCGCCTGCTCGGCGCGGCCCAGACCCTGCGCGAGACGATCAAGACGCCGCTACCGGCGGCCGCCCGCGCGGACTATCAGCGCAACGTTGGCCTGCTCACGGCCCGGCTGGGCCAGGAACAGTTCGACGCGGCCCACCGTGAAGGTCGGGCGCTCGACGCGGACGCGGCTGTGGAGACGATCTTGGGCGACGCGCCGGTCGAGTCGGGAATTGGTGCCGGCTAGGCGCCCTCGGTCACCTGCGTGATCACGTCCGCCATAGCGCCGTGGGCTTCGCGGTGGACGGCGGCCCCGGTCTCGGCGTCGGGCGCTTCGAACAGGCAGTAGACCCGCCCGGTCGCCTCGTCGAACCAGTAGCGGTGGTACGTCACGCCGAACTTGTCCTGCGTCGCGAGGTCGCGCGCGTGCGCGTCGGCGATCATGTCGGCGGTGAGTCCTTCGATGTGGTTGTGCGTGTCAAGGTAAAGCGGCATCGGCGCTCCTCGTACTGGCGGCCAACCATCGGGAAGTGCCGGTGATGATAACCGCGAGCCGCGAACGGCCCTGCGCTACGATAGCCGGCCCACAAGATCAGCCCCGGAGAGCCCGTGCCCAGCGACCGCTTCGTCAGCTCGATCGCGAGCCAATCGGCCGATTTCCCTGCCTGGTACAACGACGTCGTCCTGAAGGCCGAACTGGCCTCCTACTCGCCTGTCCGCGGCTGCATGGTCATTCGGCCGTACGGCTTTGCGATGTGGGAGTCGATGCGCGACGAGCTCGATCGGCACATCAAGCGGACTGGCCACTCCAATGTCTACTTCCCACTCTTCGTACCGCGCTCGCTGCTCGAGAAAGAAGCCGAGCACGTTGAGGGATTCAACCCGCAGGTCGCCTGGGTAACCCACGCTGGCGGCGAGGAGCTCAACGAGTGGCTGGCAATCCGGCCCACCTCGGAGGCACTGATCGCCGAGGTCGTCAAGGATTGGATCCAGTCCTACCGCGACCTGCCGCTGCTGCTCAACCTGTGGAACAACGTCGTCCGCTGGGAGCTGCGCACGCGCCTCTTCTTGCGCACCGCCGAGTTCCTGTGGCAGGAGGCGCATAC
>JALYLE010000091.1 GCA_030774375.1 Chloroflexota bacterium
GCCGTACGTCAGGACGGCAAGCTGACCGTCGCGCTCATCTCCGAGGTCTTCTGGGAGGCCGATGGCGCCGCCCGCCTCCAGGATCGACTGGCGGAGGCCGCAGAGCGTGGCGCGGACCTCGCCGTCCTGCCGGAGATCCCGCTCAATCCCTGGCGCCCGTCCACCAAAGTCGCCGTCGACGAGGACGCCGAGGGGGAGGGCGGGACTCGTACGCAGACGATGTCGATGGCCGCGCAGCGCGCCGGCATCGGCCTTGTGGGCGGGATCATCAACCGCGATCCGGCTGGCCGCCGGACGAGTCGAGTCCTCGTCTGCGACCGCGGCGGCGATATGGTGGCGCGCTACGAGAAGCTTCACCTGCCCGAGGAGCCGGGCTTCTGGGAGACCAGCCACTACGAGCCGGGAACAGAGCCGCCCCATCGGATCGACGCGTTTGGCATGCCCGTCGGTGTGCAGATCTGTTCCGACAACAATCGTCCTGAGGGCTCGCACCTGCTCGGCGCCGAGGGGACTGAAGCGATCCTGATTCCTCGCGCAACTGAGGAGCGCACCTACCAGCGTTGGAAGGTCGTCTTCCGCGCGAACGCGCTTACGAGCTGCGCCTATGTGCTCTCAGTGAACCGGCCGGCCCCCGAGGACGGGGTGCTGATCGGCGGGCCATCCATCGCGGTCGATCCAAACGGTGGCGTGCTCCTCGAGACGACCGACGCGATTGGGATCGTTACCCTCGACTCCGCAGTGATTCGGAAGGCACGCGTCGACTATCCGGGGTACCTGCCAGTCCGCGCACGCCTCTATGCCGATGCCTGGGAGGAGATCGCCGGCCGCGACGGGTAGCGATCTGAAGAGCAAGGCACCGTACAGCTGAGGGCTCGGGCCCTAGCCAGCGGTAAGCGTGAAGCGCCCCTCCGCCAGCTTCTGGTCCCCGCGCCAGACGCGAATGATGAAGACTCCGCCGCCGTGCCAGTCCGTGAGCAGGCTGTTCGTCGTCACGATGAAGCCGAAGACCTTTGCCGTCGGACTGACGCTGATCCGGCTCGAGTCCGCCGTACGCAATTGCACGGCTGTCTCCTTGCCGTTGGTCACGCGCAGGACCTCTTCCACGAGCGTCGCCACACCAAAGGGCTGTGGCGTGGTGACGGAATGCGCGAAGAACTCATCTGGGCCGAACGACGCCGTCGGATTCACGACTTGTCGTGTGGTGTGATTGAGGCCGGTGCCGAAGGTAATGGTTCCGAGTGGCTTCGGCGTGGGTGACGCGGTCGCTCGGGCCGATCCGTTAGCGCTCGCGGACGGCCGAGTCGACGGCGTTGCCGTGGATGAGGCCGATGGTGTTGGGGAGCCCAGGGCCCCTGGAGGGGTTGGATTCATGGCCGAGAAGCCCAAGCCCAGCACGATCGCGAGGACGATCGAGCCGACCGCTCCGCCGACGGAGAGAAGCGATGCCTGGTCAATGGGAACGCGCGACGTTGGTTCTTGCCGAGCTGAGCCCGGGCGGCCGAGAGCGTACCCACAGGTCCGGCAAACCTGCGCCCACGCGGGGTTCGATCGCCCGCAATTGGGGCACTCGACGGTCTCGGGGGTCATGTCGTGCCCGGCCTCCCTCGCGATCGTCTCGGCATGCGGCGGTCAGCCTAGCACGCAGTAAGCCGCCGGCGGTGAGAACGCCGACGGCTCGTGGACGACCGCGCAACCGGCCATCCGGATTGATCGTACCGCGCACGGGTTGGCATGCTGCGTGCGCCGCTGAAGGGCATGAGGAACGTCGCCACACACGAGGCGGTGAGCCGAAGGTCAGAGACCGTGGCATCGCGGATGGCGAGCCTGGAGCGGCTGATCAAGGCCGAGGCAGAGATCCGTCATCACCCCGTCTACGGCATCTCAGCCTCTCGTATCATCGCCGCCGCGCGCACCGAGCTGGCCGAGCTGCGTCACCCCCACCATTGATCAGGGGGGAGGGCGCGGTCGGCCCTCGCGGGCCGGTCCGCGCTTGCCTGCCAAGCCTTAGCTCCGCCTTCCCGACACGCCCGGGCCGTGGAACATCGGCCCCCTGAAGAAGCCGCCATAGACGACGATCGCGTCAAGGGTTTCGTCCGCGCGCTGCGTGCCTTCAGCGACGATCCGGATTCCAACCGTGATGTCAGACAGGTGCGCCGTCGTGACGCCCGAGACGTTGTACGTGGTACCGCTGCCAACGTGAATGGTATGGCTGGCGTTGTCTCGGCCGCGCACGGTAATTGTGCTGGCGGTCTTGGCGGTCACCTCGCCGGCGACGATCGGCAGCACTACTTTGATGGCGGTCACGGCGTACGAGCCGTCGGCGTTTCGGGTCTCGGCGAAGCGAATCCGATCGCCGACCTTGAGGCCGCTCTGCGTGATCGACTTGCCACCCTTCGTGATGGTGGTGGAGCTGGCGACCGTAATCGTGCGCGTCCAGCCGTCATCGGTCTTCAGCGACAGGTTCGAGCCACTGATCGCCGTGATGCTGATCTGACCACCAATCCCGTCGCGGCCGCTGAACTCACCGCCTGGGAGCTTGCCGTTGGGACCGAACCATCCGCCCGGATGGTTTGGAGCGGTTGACGCCGAGGGAGCGCTGCTTGCAGACGGGCTTGGCGACGCGCCCATGGCGATCGAGGCGGTCACCAGGAGACCGGCGACGGCGGCACCCGTGACGCCAAGCCGTATGGGGGTTGATCGGATCAAGCGGGCGAGGAGGTTGGTATCGGCTGGTTCGCTCATGAGTCCCTCGAGCAACGACGGAAGATGGATCCACAGCGTGGCAGGCGGTCGTCGTCCGCCTTGGCGACGAGTGTCGCGCCCGATTCTTGAGAAGTCATGAAAGCTGCTCGACCACGACGGAGAAACCTGTTACAGTCGCGGCAGCCCCCACGGACGGGGCACGAATAACGCGCGGCGCACGATCACTCCTCTCATCGGTTTCTCGGCGAGAACAGGTCGCTGAGGCCGCACACGAGAAGGAGTGTTTTGGTTTTGATCACCTATACCGATAAGACCCTGGTCTGCGCCGACTGTAATCAGGAGTTCGCGTTCAGCGCGACCGAGCAGCAGTTCTACGCGGATCGCGGGTTCACTGAGCCGCGTCGCTGCCCGGCATGCCGAGCGATCCGCAAGGCTGCCCGAGGCGACACCAACGGTGGTGGCAGCTACAGCAGCAGTGGCGGCGGCTACAGCAGTGGTGGGTACAGCAGCGGTGGCTACGGTCGCCGCGAGATGTTCACCGCCACGTGCGCGAACTGCGGACGAGACGCGCAGGTCCCGTTCCGCCCCACCGGCAGCAAGCCGGTCTACTGCAGCGACTGCTTCTCCGCGCGGCGCGGCTAATACCGGATCCGCGGAGCGAACTTGAGTCCGGCGAGCGATCGCCGGGCTCATTTCTTTGCCTGACAGTGGCCTGACCCAGCCGTGCGTGACACGCAATGGCACGCTTCCTGCGATGTGGGGGCGGTAGAGCCGGCGTTTCGCCGGCCGAGCTGGGGAGGACATATGCGATGGACAAGGATCGTATCGAGGGCACCGTCAAGGAAGGCGCCGGCAAGGTCCAGGAAGAATGGGGCCGCGCCACCGACAACCCGCAGACCGAGGCTGAAGGTGACGAGCGCCAGATCGAAGGCAAGGTCCAGAAGGGCTGGGGGGAGGCCAAGGACACGGTTCGCGATGTCGCGGACAAGGTCGATGATGACCTGAAGGACGACGACGCCTGACGATGTCGACTTAGCGCGGAAGGCCGGCCACG
>JALYLE010000092.1 GCA_030774375.1 Chloroflexota bacterium
CGTCCGCGAGTCGATGAGCGGGGCCGGTCCCGTTGCCGGATCCTGGCGCCTCGGGCTCGACGCTGATCCCGATCGATTCGCTCACCGCCCCACCCAGGCGTTCGGCAAAGCCTGAGAGGACACCGATGGGGCCCCATCCATGTGCGGCCTCGGTGGCCTCGGTGGCGGCGACCGGCAGCACGCGCAGGAGCCGCGCCAGCGTTGCCCGCAGCTCACCGCGCGCCACGATCATATCCACGAAGCCGTGCTCGAGGAGCGATTCGGCACTCTGGAAGCCTTCCGGTAGGTCTTCGCCGATCGTGCCGCTCGCGACCCGCGCCCCTGCAAAGCCAATCAAGGCGCGCGGCTCGGCGATGATCGCGTCGCCGAGGCTGGCGAAGCTCGCGAGCACACCGCCGGTGGTCGGATCCGTCAGCACACTGATGAAGGGGATCCCCGCGGCATCGAGCCGGACGAGCGGAGCGGTTGTCTTGGCCAGCTGCAACAGAGAGAGCGTCCCTTCCTGCATTCGCGCGCCCCCTGAAGCGCTGACGACGATCGCCGGGATGCGTTCCTCGAGGGCATACTCGAAGCACCGCGCCAGCTTCTCGCCCACCACGCTCCCCATGCTGCCGCCCATGAACCGAAAGTCGAAGATACCGATGGCGACCCGGTGCCCGTCAATGGTGCCTGTACCTGAGACCGCGGCCTCGCGGAGGCCGGTCTTGACCCGGGACGCCTCGAGCCTATCGGGATACGCCTTCTGATCGCGGAAATGGAGAGGGTCGACCGATTCGAGACCCGCGTCGCGCTCGCGGAAGCTGTTGCGATCGAGCAGCAGGTCGATTCGCTGCCCCACGCTCATCCGGAAGTGGTGTGCGCAGTGCGGGCAGACCCGCAGGTTACGCTCGAGCTGGCGATTGAAGACCTGCTGATCGCAGCTCGGGCACTTGGTCCACGCATCCTGTGGACCGCTGCGGCGGCTGAATGGGAACTTGATTGGCACGGCGACTCCTAGTGGCCCCAGAGCCGACGGCCGGCGGATCGCCGCGTCCCGCGCCACACGACGAAGGCGGCCAGGCACCCGACGGCCGCTGACGAGACGGCACCGGTCAGGACCAGTCGTGACGGGTTTCGGAGCTCCCTGCTCGTGACCGCCCCAAGGACACGCAGGTTGCGAGCGAGGATGCCGCTCTCGACGAGGCGTGCGGCGAGCGCCTCCTCGAATCGGTCGCTTGCCGGAACCGGAGCCAGCGACCGCTCCAGCAGGAGCGCCGTCTCCAGGAGCGATCGCAGTTCGGGATCGCCCGGCGGAACGTCGCCTTCGGCGAGCCCATCGAGCGCGTGATCGAGGCGCTCAGCGGGCGTTTGGTGGATCACCGGCGCTCCTCATCTGCCTGGGGGATAGAAGCGCCAACGGGCACACGGGACGTGGCGGCGCTCATGGTACCCAACACCGCGCGCAACGAATCGTTACATCGCCTCGCTACGCGGAGGCTTCGATCAGGGGGTGAGGCGTTCTCCGAGATCGCGGAGAGCGCGATGCAAGAGGACGCGCACGGCACCCTCTGAGCGGTCGAGCACCAGGCCCGCCTCGCGCGCAGACAGCCCGTCGACGAACCGAAGGAGGATCACCTGGCGCCGGTCCTCGTGAAGCTGCGCAAGCGCAGCACGCACTCGGCGCGCGTCCTCGGCACGCACGGCCAGGCCCGCCGGATCGGCATCGAGGGCCTGCGGCTCGTGCTCGACGGCGGTCATGGGCTCTACGCGCCGGCGCGACCTCGTGCGGTGCGCGTTCGCGATCGTGTTGCGCGCGATGCGGAAGAGCCAGGCCCGGAAGGTCGCGCCGTCGTCGCGGTACGAGCGGATCCCGCGCAGCGCGGCGAGGAAGGTCCGCTCGGTCGCATCCTCTGCGTCGTGGTGATCGCCAAGCTGGTAGAAGGCGTAGCTGTAGACACGATCGACATAGCGGCGGTAGAGGGCCTCGAATGCCGCGCGATCGCGCTGCGAAGCGAGGACGGCCGCGAGGTCTGGATCGGCGTCGACGTTGCGGGTGCCACGCTGGGTCGGCGCGCGGCGCGACCGAAGGAGCAACTTGGCGGCCTCGTCGCGGCGAACGCTCATGACGCCACCTCGACGCCCGCGGAGACGCGCGTAGGGTCGACGCGGACCACTTCGCCGTGGCTCAGTGCGACGCGACCGCCCGGCCCGTCAACCAGGAGCGATCCGTCATCGGCGATCCCGGCGACGACGCCGTCGAGCCGGCGATCGCCAAGGTCGATCCGGACCTGTCGCCCATCCAGCCACGAGAAGGCGCGATAGCGCTCGACGGGGGAGGAGCCAGACTCGAGGTGCGTCACCTCGTCATCGAGCCGGGCCAGCAGCCGAGCAAGGAGGGCCACTCGGTCAACACTCTCGCCGGCGAGGTCCTGCAGCGATGTCGCGGTCTCCGCGATCCCGGCGGGCATATCGGCGCGCCGCCAGTTGACGTTGATTCCGATGCCCAGCACGGCCGCGCTGATCCGCTCGCCGTCCAGCGCAGTCTCGATCAGAAGGCCGGCTACCTTGGAGCCGTCGGAGGCGACCAGGTCGTTTGGCCAGCGAATCTCGAGCGCCGCCCACGGACGGCACGCGTCCAGCACGGCGACGGCCGTTGCCAGGCCCAACAGACCAGCCTGCGATGCGGGGATGCGCGGGCGCAACCCGATGCTGCACATGAGGTTCACGCCGGGCGGCGACAGCCAGCCGCGTCCCTGCCGTCCCCGTCCGGCTGTCTGCAGGTCGGCGACCACCGCCAGCCCCTCCGCATTCGGCTCGGCCAGCGCTGCTCGTGCGCGGTCGTTTGTGGAGCCGATCTCGGGGTGATGCTCCACGGCCCGCCCTATGCGGCGGGACGCATCAGCCGCCAGCGACCAGGCGGCGGCCGGATTACGGACGGTCATGGCATGCGGCATGAGCTTCGGATCGGGAGATTCTACGACCCCGGTGCGATGCGGCCACCCCTGACGCCCACGAGAGGGGCGCCAACTGTATTGGTCACTTGTACAGTTCGCGGCCATTCGTCACGCGAAGGCGGGCCGACGGAACGCGTGCGCTACACTCGGCCTCCGATGAGCCAGACCCTCGAGCAGGCGCCGAAAGCGTCCCCAGCCACTCGGGAACGCGTCTTCAGTGGAATCCAACCCTCGGGTGCCTCACACCTGGGCAACTACCTGGGTGCGCAGGTCAACTACGTGGCCCTCCAGAACCAGTACGACGCCATCTACGGCATCGTCGACCTTCACGCCCTGACCACCGTCCACGACGGCGAGACACTGCGCCGCCTGACGCACGAGATGGTGCTCGACCTGCTGGCCGTGGGCCTTGACCCGGAGCGCTGCGCGCTCATCCGCCAATCCGATCTGCCCGAACACGCCGAGCTGCAATGGATCTTCAACACGGTCGTGCCGGTCAGCTGGCTAGAGCGGAACCCGACCTACAAGGACATGCGCGAGGAGGGCAAGGAGAATTCGAACGGGCTCCTGAGCTACCCCGTCCTGCAGGCCGCCGACATCGTGATCTACAAGGCATCCAAGGTCCCGGTGGGCAAGGACCAGGCGCCACACCTCGAGCTGAGCCGCGAGATCGTCCGGGCCTTCAACCGTCGCTACGGACCGATCTTCCCCGAGCCGCAGCCGGTCTTCACGGATGCGCCCGTGGTCCTGGGCACCGACGGTCAGCGAAAGATGAGCAAGAGCGCCGGCAACACGATTCCAATCTTCGCCGAGCCTGACGAGATCCGGAAGATCGTGATGAGCATGGTCACCGACCCTCTGCGCATCAAGCGCACCGATCCGGGGCGCCCCGAGGTCTGCAACGTATGCCAGCTGCATCGCTACTTCGGCGGTGACTACCTGCAGATCCAGGACGGCGAGCGAACCGCGCGCACCGGTTGCGTCGATACCAAGCAGCTCCTTGCCGAGCGGATCATCGAATTCTTCCGGCCGATGCGCGAACGCCGGCAGCGGCTGGCCGCGGAGCCGCCGCTCGTCGAAGAGGTGCTGGCCGCGGGGGCGGCTAAGGTCCGGCCAATCCTGGAGAGCACGATGGCCGAGGTGCGCGCCGCCGTCGGCATCGGTCCACGGACTGGCTGAAGGGACCGATGCTCCCGCCCAGTGCCGCCCTGGGCCTCGCGCCTCGCGAGCGCCGCTGGCTCCTCGCCTTCCTGATACTGGGGAGCGGCTACTTCGGGTTCCTGCTCGCCGAGCGTGTGGTCGCCTTCCTGGGCGGCTTCAGCTCGATCTTGCTGATCGTCTTTCTGGCCTGGTTGCTGGCCTTCGTCATATCGCCGCTCGTCCGCACCCTGAATGAGAGGGTGGGCCTGCCACGCGGCATCTCCGCGGCCATCGCCTACCTCGTCGCCCTCATCGCACTCGGCTTCGTACTGTTCTCTCTGGGCGCGGCGATCACCGCGCAGGTCGGCGAGCTGACGCGGACGTTCCCGCAGACCGCCACGCGCATCGAGGAGACCCTTGGTTCGTGGCAGCGATCCCTCGACCTGGAGCGCTTCGGGATCGATCTGGTGGGAATCTTCGCCTCGGCTCAGGCAGGCGTCGGGTCACTGGCCGGATCCGCCCTTGCACAGGCACAGGCGATCGTGGGCGCCACCATTGGCGCCGTCGGCTCATTCATCTTGATCCTGATCCTGTCGCTCTACATGGTCGTCGATTCGGATCGGATCCTGAATCGGCTGAACCGAATCGTTCCCAACCGCTACAAGGACGAGCTGCGGATCTTCGAGGCGACGGTCGCCAGGGCCTTCGGTGGCTTTCTGCGCGCGCAGCTCATCATGATGGCGCTCCAGTGGCTGCTGGTTGCGATCGTCTGGATCGTCTTTGGCGTTCCCTACGTGTTCCTGATCGCGACGCTCTCGGCGCTGGCCATGTTCATTCCGATCTTTGGACCGCCACTCGCCCTCGTGCCACCGATCGCGGCGGCCTGGATCTACGCCTCGTCGGACTTCCTGGTGATCACGATCCTGCTCGTCGTGGTGCAGACGGTCGCGGTCAACTGGCTCCAGCCGCGCCTGATGCATGGAGCGCTGGGGATGCATCCCATCCTGGTGCTCGTGGGTCTGCTGATCGGGGCACAGGTCGCCGGCGTGTGGGGAGCCCTCTTCGGTATTCCTGTGATCGCCGTCCTGAACGTGTTCCTGAACTACTTCCTGTGGAGCGAGGTCCCCAACGTCGCCCTGCCCGAGGACGAGCGACTGGAGGATGTGGCCGAGGCGACCATGGTGAAGGTCCAGAAACAGCAGGTCTCCGACGAGACCCATCCGCACATCCATGTCCATCGCTCGGTCCGCCAGGGCAGCGGCGAGGAGCAGGTCGACCTGATCATCGACGAGGAGCCGGCCGAGGGCGACGCCGGCAGCTAACGCCGCGTCCCGGAGAGCGCCAGCAGCCTCCGCCCGTCAGAGGTCCAGGCCTCATCGGCGGCAACCTTGAACACGGCTCGCACGAGATCCCGGCTGAGAACGGCCTCAGGCGCCCCATCCGCGACGATGCGGCCCCCATCCAGGACCGCCACGCGTGGGACGCGAGTCGACGCCAGGGTGAGGTCGTGCAGGACCGCCACCACCGCTATTCCCCGGGATCGCCGGAGACGATCGACGGTTTCGATCAGAGCCACCTGATGCGCAAGGTCCAGGTGAACAGTCGGCTCGTCGAGAAGCAGGAGGGCCGGCTCTTGTGCCAGAGCCATGGCCACCAGCACGCGCTGCCGCTCGCCGCCGGAAAGCTCCTCCACGGGGCGTGCCGCAAGATCGAGCGCATCGGAATCCAGGAGGGCACGTTCGACCGCGGCTTCATCGTCGTCCGTCGAGGCGAAGAGGCGGCTCGTGTGCGGGAGCCGGCCCATCGCCACGACCTCGCTGACCCGAAAGCCGGCTGGCAGCTCGAGGTGTTGCGGCAGGACGGCGACGCGGCGCGCGAGCTCGGGCCGCGACCAGCTCCCGGCAGGCCGGCCAAAGAGCCTGATCTCGCCCGCGTCAGGCCGTAGCGCGGCGGACAGGAGCCGCAGGAGCGTGGTCTTGCCGCTCCCATTGGTGCCGAGCAGGCCGATCAGCTCGCCACGCTGCAGCGTCACGTCGACGCCGGTCAGGACCTCACGGACCAACCCGCGACGGCGATAGGCGAACGCGACGCCCCGCGCCTCGGCAACCGCCTCTTGTTGCGGGGCGATCGGCTCGCAACGGGCGGTCGGCGAAGCCGCTAGGGCGTCCATCGCGATGCCTCCATCACGCGGCGTCCCATCCCGCCCGCGAGCGAACCAGCAACCAGAGGAAGAAGGGCGCACCGATCAAGGCGGTCACGACTCCAACCGGGACGCCCCCCGCCAGGCGCGCGCCGAGGTCGGCGAGCGCCAGCAGGGCCGCGCCGCACAGCAGGCTCGCCGGCAGGAGGAGCCGATGGTCGGGGCCGATGGCCAGCCGCAGGACGTGGGGCACGACCAGGCCCACGAAGCCGATCGTCCCCGAAATCGCGACCACCGCCGAGGTCGCCAGGCTGGCAACCATGGTCAGCATCAGCCGCTCTCGCGCCACGTCGACGCCGAGATGCGCTGCCTGCGCATCGCCCAGCAGGAGGACGTTCAGGCGCCGCCATCGCACGAGGAGGAGGACGAGGCTGACACCGACGAGCGGCGCCGCCAGCGCCAGCCGACCCCAGTCGGCACCGTCGAGCGCCCCCATCAGCCAGCCAAAGATGACGCCCAGGCGGTTCCCAGCCAGGTGCATGAGGAGCGCGACGACTGCGGCCAGCACCGACGAGACCGCATAGCCTGTCAGCAAGAGGGTCACCGTCCCGCCCCTCGCGCCGCGGGCGATGGCGTAGACCGCGAGAACGGTACCCAGTCCTCCGACAAAGGCCAGGACCTGGACGACGCCAATCCCCACCCACGCGGTGGCTGACCCGATTGCCAGCGCCGGCGCCAGGAGCGGCAACATGAACGCAACGGACGCACCAAGCGAGGCGCCCGATGCGGTGCCGATGATGTAGGGGTCGGCGAGTGGATTACGCAGGAGCGCCTGGAAGGTGGCACCGGCCATCGCCAGCCCGCCGCCGACCAGCATGGCGGTCAGGACCCGTGGCAGACGGAGGTCGAAGATGATCGTCTCTGCCTCGCGGCTCCAGGTCACGGTGGCGGGAATGCCAAGCAGTCGATGGCCGAGGATGGCCGCGGTGTCGCCGATCCCCACGCTGTAGCTGCCGGCCGCCACGGCGACGATCAGCACGGCGAGCAGCATGACCAGGCCGCTCCCCAGAATCAGCCCGGACCTGGTCAGGCTGGGGCCGCCGACCAGGGCTCGGGGTCGCGCGACGGCAACGGCTCGCATCGTCGGTCAGCCGCCGAGGCGGTCGGGATGGATGGCCTTCGCGAGAGCTTCCAGGCCGTCGACAATCCGCGGACCGGGTCGCGTGGCCACGATATCGCTCAGGAATGGCACCACGTGTCCCTCGCGCACGGCGGTCATGCCGCCCCAGCCGGTCCGCTTGGCGAGGGTCGCCGCGGCCTTCGCCGGGTCAGCCAGGGTCGCATCGTAGGTGGCGTCGCCCAGGAGGATGAGCTGCGGGTCGGCCGCGACGAGGTCCTCGATCTGGATCACGGAGGAGCTGGGGTCGCCGGTGATCGGCTCTGCACCCGCGAGGCTGATCAGCGATGCCAGGAACGAGTCCTTGCCGGCGGCGTAGATCGTTCCCTCGAAGACGCCGACCTCGTAAAACGTGCGAGGACGGGCCGCGACCGCGACCGCATCGGTCACCGCCTTGACCTTGCCTTTCATGCCGTCGATCGTCGCCTGCGCCTCCTCGGGCGCGCCAAGCGCCCTGCCAACGAGGGTGATATCGGCGTAGACGCCCTCCATGTCCCGCGGGTAGAGGGTCAGCACGGGGTATCCGAGGCCAACGAGCTGGGCGATGACCGTGTCCGATGTGAGGCCATTCCCCGCGGCAAGGATGAGATCCGGCTTGGCGGCCACGACCTTCTCGACGTCCACCTTGGCGTTCAGGACCACCTTGGGGACGTCCTTCACCGAAGCGGGGTAGTCGTCGAAATCGGTGACGCCCACGATCGCCGCGCACGCGCCAACGGCACAGGCGATCTCCGTGTTCGACGGGGCGAGCGAGACGATGCGCGCCGGCTTGGCCGAGATGGTGACGCTCCGCGCCGTGTCGTCACTGAGCGTCAAGGGAAATGCGGCGGCGGAGGGGCTCGGCAACGAGGCGGTGGGCTTGGGGCTGGCCGAGGTGGCCGGGCCACCGCATGCGGCGGCGATCAGGGCGAGCGCCACGAGCACGGGGAGAAGGAGGGTGCGAAGCCGATGTCGGAGCGAAGCCATGTCGATGCCGTTCCCTTTCACACGAGGGTTTGACATCGCGTCCGAGGCTGGGCGACCTGGCTCCCGGCCCCGGCCGCTGGCGCGGCTGGAGCGCGGACACAGTTGCGGGACAGCGCCGGCCTTGCACCGGCTTCGCCATTGACCCGCCGGCCTTTCGGCGGCGGCACCCGACGCGGTCTTGAGTTGTGCGACGCATGGTACCAGCCCGCCGACCGATCACCGGCGGGCCACGAACAGGCGGGAGGAGTTATACGGGCGCGGCCGCCGGCCCCGCATGGGTGTAGAGCGTCGTCTCCTTGGCGGCATCGCTGAGCATGGGATCCAGCATCTTTTGGATGGCAAGGGTGTGCGCACAGCCGCCGGCCGATGCGAAGAGGTGGCAGTCGCAGTGCCAGCGATCGTCGTCGAGGGAGATCGAATGGCTCCCGTTGTCGCCGCCGAAGGTGGCCTCGAAGCTCCGCAGCTTCACACGATCAGGCTCGTGCGCGTAGCGCATGGCCTTCTCGACCTTGCCGGTGATGCTCGAATGCACAGTTGCTGCCCTCCAGGCGCCGATCTGCTTCGGCGCCATCTTGTTGTGGCGCCCGTCAGTCCGTCGCTCTGGCGAGCCGCTCTTTCAGCATCGCAAGCAGTGTAACCGGGGTGGGGTCGGTCTGGTAGAGGATCGCGAGATACACGCTCATCAGATCACCAAAGGCGACCTGGGAGAGGACCCGGGCCAGTGGTGTCGACCCCTCGGCCCAGACGATGCTGCGGTTCGTCGCCCGCTCACCAAGCAGCTCTTCCACCACGCGATATCGGGCCGCGATCTCGGTCGGCTCGTCTGGATCTCGCAGCTGGATGACGTGGACCGCGTCACTCAGCTCCCGCGGATTGATCGATCCCTCGATCGCGTTGTGGTTGGCCTCGGGCATCGCTTCGAAGGCGGCCCAGGCCTTGGCGTTCTCGTTGATCTGCGTCTTCCAGCGGTGAGCGACGGGCGCCATCGGCCCAGCGCCATAGATCACCGGAATCCTGCCGAAGGTCGACCACGCCAGCTGCTTCGCGGGATTCGCGCTCGTCTCGATGCCGGGTGCGTTCCGCTGGAGCAGCGACTCGAGCACCTCGACAGCCGGCCCCAACGAGTCCGGCTCGACAATCAGCCCAGCCCTGGTCAGCAGTTCGTGCATCAGCCCCACCCCGAAGCCGATGGCGGCGCGGGGCTGGCCCGGCGCCTCGTAGCGCAAGAACGGCGTCCCGGCCGCCTCTGCCTGGCCCCCAAGTTCGCCGCCGGTGCTGATGACAACCAGGCGCAAGCCTCGCTTTCGCGCTTCGGCCGCGGCCCGCAGCGTCTCGACCGTCTCACCGGAGTGGCTCGCAGCGATCACGAGCGTCTCCTCCGCGGCCCATCCGGGCAGGTCGTAATCGCGATGCACGATCAGCGGGACTTTCAGCCGCGGGCCGGCAATCCCACCGACCAATTCGGCGCCGATGGCGCTGCCACCCATCGCCAGCACCAGGATGGCGGAGGCATCGGCGTAGCTCTCGGGGAGCGGTGTGGCGGCCGCGATCTGGCGGGCGATGGCCAGCTGGCGCGGCATGTCACCGACGCGGCCGAGCATGTTGCTCGCGTCGATGCGGGCGGTCACGGCCGGGTCGTCGAGGGTGATCGCCTCCTCAGCGAGCGGCGCCCGCTCGCCGTCGCCGGCCTCGTCCTCCGGGCGCCGGCCGGGCTCGTCGTCGGGATCGCGGTAGCCGAAGAAATCCCTGGCGTCCACGGCCTCGCTCAGGCCGCCCCTGCCCGAGCGGTGGCGATCTGGCGGCCAGCAGCCAGCAGCGCCTCGACGTCGGCCGGCGAGCGCCCTTCGGCGTAGATGCGCAGCAGGGCCTCCGTGCCCGAGAAGCGGATCAGCAGCCAGGAACCGTCGTCGCGGTAGAACTTGAAGCCGTCCCCGGTGTCGAGGCCCTGCCGTCGGACCACCGCCAGCCCGGCAAGCGCTTCCGGCGCCTCATGCTCGAGCTGGGCCAGGGTTTCCGCCTTGACCGCCTCGTAGCCCTCCCGTGCAAACCGAATGTCGATGCGGTTGTAGTACGAGGGACCGGCCAGCGCCTGAAGCTCGGCGAGGACCGCGGACGCCCTCTTGCCCTTGGTGAGCCACAGGTCGAGAAGGAAGAGGCCAGACGCCAGGCCATCGCGTTCCGGGATGTGCATCCCGAAGCCGAATCCGCCCGACTCCTCACCGCCGATGACGGCGTGCGTCTCGGTCATCTTGGGGCCGACGTATTTGAAACCAACCCCGGTCTCGTAGGCCTGCGTGCCGTAAAGCTCGGCGAGCCGCGGCGCCATGGAGGTGGAGGTGACGGTGTAGACCGCCGGACCGATCTGCCCGCGCACGTCGAGCAGGTACCAATAGAGGAGGCCAAACACCTGGAGCTGGTTGACGAAGATCCCCTCTTCGGTGGCCATCCCGACGCGGTCCGCGTCGCCATCGAACGCGATACCGATGTCGGCGCCCCAGCGCGGGATCTCGGTCAGCCACTCGTCGATATTGGGGCGGATCGGCTCCGGATTCACGCCGCCGAAGTACGGGTTGCGCTCGAGGTGGAGCTCACGCACCGTGAGCTTCCCGCCGCCCAGGAGGCGCGTGAACCACCCGGCACCCGATCCGTACAGCGGTTCGACGAGGAGCCGCTTCTCCGCGGCTCGGATGCGGTCGATGTCCACGATGCTCGCCAGCTGGTCGCGGAAGCGTGGATATGGATCGAAGACCTCGACCAGCCCGGCTGCCACAGCATCGGGGTACTCCTGTCGCGGCGGCAGCTCGTCCTCCGGGTGGCGGTCCATCGTCGCCTCGATGGCGGCGAGCATCTCCGGCGCGGCCGCGCCGCCGGTATCGGCCTTTACCTTGAAGCCGTTGTCGGTCCAGGGGTTGTGGCTGGCCGTGATCACGATTCCGGCGCCGGCGCCCATCTCGCGAGTGAAGAAGCTGCCCACCTGGGTGGGGACAGCGTCGCGCGGTGTCAAGCTGCGGATGCCGTGCGCCGCGAGCACCTCGACGCACGCGCGGGCAAAGAACTCACTCGCGAAACGGCGATCGTGGCAGACGATCACGCCGCGGTCTGCGGTGCCCTGCTCGGCGAGGTATTCCGCAACTCCCCGCGCACAACGACGAACGTTGTGGAAGGTGAAATCCTCGGCGATGGCCGCGCGCCAGCCGTCGGTTCCGAACTTGATCTTGGTCATGGGCACGATGTCGGAGCGATGCGGGTATGGTACCGCGCCTCTCCGAGGTCAGCGGCCTCCGCGGCCGGCGGTTCGCGCACCGCGGCGCTGTCTGCGGGCCTCGCGGCGGCGGCGCCCCGGCTCCCAGGATGGCCCATCGGGGCGGTCGCGAAGCAGGTCCTCGGCCCGCGGGTTCCGCTCCGCTCCGGCGGACTTGGCCGCCTCGTCCAGGATGGCCAACAGGTCCGACTCAGATTCCCACCAGCCGAGGCGCACGGTGGCGGTCTTGCCGTCAGCATCCACGAGGTCGACGGCCGGGGCGGAGCCCAGGTTCGACTTCGATTTGCGCGCGCGCACCGACGTCAACCGGTCGAGCGCGACGGCGCGGACCCAGGGGGCGAAGAACCGAACGCGGAGATGTCCGTCGGCTACCCGAAGGTGACTGGCCACGACGCCCAGGCCGATGAGCGTGGCGACAACCTCGAGACCGACACCGAGACCGGAGAGCCGCCCGTCCGTTGCCTCGGCCCAGAGGGCCAGGACGCCAATTGCGGCAGGCAGGGCAGGCAGGTTCCAGGACGAGCGCAGGAGGCCGGCGTCGACCCGCTGGGGAATGAGATCCTCGCTGCTGTCGGGAGTGCGCGGCGGCGTGCTCATCGGCCTTCCATGCGGCGCTCGGCAAGGGCAGTGATCCGCCCCAGCTCAGCCTGAAGCTCCGCGAGGCGCGGCTTCAACGCCTCGCGCGGCCGGAGGTGCATCGGCTGGCCCTCGTCGACGCGCATCCGACAGAACGGGAGCGGGACGAGCTGGCGGTCCCAGCGGCGCGTCAGGCGAAGTGCCGGCCGGATGGCGAGTGCCCATGGCTGGATGGGAAGCCCCGCTTCGCGGGCGACGAGAAGCACGCCCGGCTTGGCGATGTGATGCGGTCCGAAGGGACCGTCACAGCTCACGACAAGGCTTGATCCCTCGCGTCCGATGCGCGCGAGCTCCAGCGACAGACGGGCCGCTTCGGCACGCGTCTGCCTCCCTTCAGGTGGCAGCGGCACCGCCTCGGCGTCGATCGAGTCGAGGAGCCCGTTGATGACGATGCCGCGGAAGCCGCGCGTGCTGAAGCTCACGACGCGCTTCACCTCGCGCAGCTTGAAGGAGGCTGTGGCGGCCGCCAGGTTCGACTCGTGCCAGATGGCGAAGACGGACTGGGCCTGCGTCACCGGCGGCCCGGATACCCGGGCGGTGGCGGCAACAAGCCGCACGTAAAGGCCCAGCAGGCGGCCGCAGATGCGCGCAAGCCAGGCAAAGGGAACCCCTGCCTGCTGGTCGACGGTGGCCGTCCGAGCGGCCGGGAGGGGTGGATCGGCGGCGGGCAAGGAGGGCGTGGCGGACATCGGTTTAGAGGTAGCTTTCGCCTACCGTCTCCGCGATCTCGTCAAGGACCGGCTTGATCTCCTCGGCCCGATCGCGAGCGCAGACGAGGAGGGCGTCCGGCGTGTCGACGATGATCACGTCGCGCAGGCCCACGGTTACGATCAGCCGCTCGCCGCCGTGCACCAGGACGCGCTCCGAATCGCGGTCGAGGTGGCGCCCCGAGGCTACGAGGTTGGAGCCGGTCGTCGCCGTGAGGGCCTCCAACAGGCTTGACCATGAGCCGATGTCGCTCCACCCGGCGTCGAGTGGCACGACCACCACGCGACCTTCGACGGAGGCCGGCTCGGCGATCCCGACGTCGATCGTGATGGCGGGAATTGGTTCCAGGATCTCGCGCACCTCGCTCAGCCAGCCCGGGACCCGATTCAGCGCCGCGACCCGCGCCAGCGCCGCGGCAAGGACCGGTTGGAATCGTTCGAGCGCCTGCTGGAAGGTGTACAACCGCCAGGCGAAGATCCCGGCGTTCCAAAGGTAGCCGCCCCCGACCAGCGTGTCGGCGGTCGCCGCGTCGGGCTTCTCCACGAACCGCTCGACGAGGGCGGTCGCGCTTGCTGGGTGCAGCCGCTCGCCAACCTTGATATAGCCATAGCCGACGGCCGGGTGGGTCGGCACGACACCCAGCGTGACGAGGTACCCGCGCTCAGCGGCCCTGGCCGCCTCCCGCAAGGCCTCGGTGAAGCGAGCCTCGTCCGAGACGAAATGATCCGCCGGAACGGTGATAGCAACCTCGTCGGGTTCGCGTCGCGCGATGACCGAGGCCAAGCCGGCGGCCACCGCGGTCGAGCGGGCGAGTGGCTCGCCGATGATGTTGCCCTCCGGGACGGCAGGAAGCTGGACCGCCGTCTCGCGAACATGGGCCTGGCTGGTGATGACGTAGATGTCGTGCGGTTCGAGGAGTGGTGATAGCCGCGCCACGGTCTGCTGGAGGAGGCTCGTCTCGCCGGTCAGTGGCAGCAGTTGCTTGGGCGTGCGACGCCTCGAGAGTGGCCAGAGGCGGGTCCCGGAGCCACCAGCCATGACGATGGCGAACATCGGGCGAGGCTACACCATCTCCGGCGGCGTGCTCAGGATTCGGCGTCGCTGTCTGCGGGGCCGGCATCGCGGTCTGTGGGGCCGGCATCGCGGGGCGCGGACGTGGCGCCACGGGCTGGTCGGCCCGCTGCGTCAGCGGCGGCCGACGACGTCTCGTGCTCAAGACGCTCACCGAGCTCGAGCGTGCGACGGTAGGCGGCCCACACGGCGTCGGAGAGGACGGTCCGGATTCGCCCACGCTCGAGCTCATAGATCGCCGCGGCGCTCGTCCCGCCCGGGGACGTAACCAGGTTGCGGAGCTGGGCGGGGTGGAGCTCCGAGCGCGCCGCGAACTCGGCGCTTCCCACGAGAGTTGCCACTACCAGGTCGTGGGCCAGCTCACGCGTGAAGCCCATGTGCACGCCGGCATCGATGAGCGCCTCCATCACTGCAAAGAGATAGGTGGGTCCCGTGCCGGAGAGCGCGGTGGCCATCGCCACGAATCCCTCGTCATCGACCTGCCGCTCCTCCCCCAGCGCGCGCAGGACGGTCCGAGCCAGGTCACGCTGGGCTGGCGTGCAGGCGGTCGCCGCGGCCCAGACCGTGATCCCGCGTCGAATTTGGGCGGGCGTGTTGGGCATTGCGCGAACGACCGCGGCATGTCCGAGGCCATCCGTGAGCGCGCCCAGCGTCGCGCCGGCGACGATCGACAGAACGACCTGCTCCGCCCGGAGCGCTGGAGCCAACTCGCGCATCACCCCCGCAAGCATCTGTGGCTTCACGGCGAGGACCACGATCTCCGCCCCACGCGCGGCCTCGCGGTTGCGAGCCACGGCGCGGATGCCATGCGCCTTCGCCAACACCTCCCGCCGCTCTCGACGGGGATGCGACGCGACCAGTGCGGCCGAATCCACGGCGTGGTTGGCGAGCAAGCCAGCGATCATCGCTTCCGCCATGACCCCTGCGCCCACGATTCCCACCCGAGTCGTGCGGCGGCTGCTCATGGTCCGTCCTCGCCGACGTGCTTCTCGATGCCGCGCAGGTCCTCGGCGGCATGGACCTCGGTCCGGGGAGCTCCTGCGCGCCGGAGCAGGTCGACGGCGATCGCGGCCAGACGTCGGGCGGTCGTAACCTCGCCCAGGTCGAGCGCCGCGCGGCCGAGACCAAGGGCCGCGAGGCCCTCCTCGCGCTCGGCGCCGAGGTCGCGGGCCTCGCTGATCGCCTCCGCGTAGTAGCGCCGCGCCGATCCCGGATCCCCGGCGCCGGTCCGCAGGTCGCCGATGCGGCGGGCCTGCCGGGTCGCGGCGAGCGCCATCTCGGCGCGTTCGAAATGCCAGAGGGCGCGGTGCGCCCACGCATCGGCGGCCCACCAGGCGCGCGCGTCGATCGCCCCTTCGGCGGCGGAGCTGGCGGCAGCGGCGGCACGCCGATGATCGCCGGCTCGCGTCGCGGCCACGTATGGCTCCGCAAGGGGCATGCTGCGCAGCGCCGCCGGGAGCTCAGGAAGGACGTCGGGCCGTCGGGGCGGCGGTCCGGAGATCATCAGGCGCACGCGGTCGGCGAGCCGCACGAGCGGTCCGCGCGCCGCGGCTTCGCCCCAGGCCGCCTCGGACCGACGCGCCAGGCGGGACATTGGCTTGGCAGGAGGTGTCAGGTGCTCGACCCCGCCTCGGCCGCGACCGCGGCACGCCCACCTGGCACGTCCCCGGTGAGTCCCGCCCCATCGCGGAGCTGGGCGGCCTTCGGGGTCCGCTCCCACGGCAGGTCGAGGTCCGGGCGCCCGAAGTGGCCGTACGCGGCCGTCTGCCGGTAGATCGGCCGCCGAAGATCGAGCTCCGCGATGATCGATGCGGGCCGCAGGTCGAAGTGTTCCTCGATCAGGGCCACGATCCGATCGTCGCTGATCGCCCCGGTCCCAAAGGCCTGGACGTTGATCGCGAGTGGATGGGCGACGCCAATGGCATATGCCAGCTGAAGCTCGAAGCGACGCGCGATTCCGGCTGCGACGACGTGCTTGGCGACGTAGCGCGCGTAGTAGGCGGCGCTGCGGTCGACCTTGGTCGGGTCCTTGCCGGAAAAGCTTCCCCCGCCATGACGGGCCATCCCGCCATAAGTGTCGACGATGATCTTGCGCCCCGAGAGCCCGGAGTCACCCTTTGGCCCGCCAATCACGAAGCGCCCCGTCGGGTTGATCAGGTAGCGCGTCTCCGCGTCAAGCAGCTCGGCGGGAACCGCGCGACCCACGATCGCATCGCGCACCGCAGTCTCGAGCTCCGCCTTCCCGACCTCCGGGTCGTGCTGCGTGCTGACCAGGACGGTGTGCAGCCGGCGTGGCACGCCCTGCCGATCGTAGGCAACCGTCACCTGCGTCTTGCCATCGGGACGCAGGAAGGGGAGCTCGCCCGAATGGCGGGCCTCGGCCAGGCGGCGAGCCAGCCGATGCGCGAGCACGATCGGCGCGGGCATCAGCTCCGGCGTCTCGTCCGTCGCATAGCCGAACATCATTCCCTGATCGCCGGCTCCAAGCTCCGTCGGCTCCGAACCTTCGCGCCCCTCGAGGGAGGCGTTCACGCCCCGCGCGATGTCCGGTGACTGCTCCTTGATCGCCACGATGGCGCCGCAGGTCTCCCAGTCGAAGCCGAGCGCGGAGTCGTTGTAGCCGATCTGGCGCACCGTGTCGCGCACGACCGACTGCACGTCGCAGTAGGCCGTGGTGGTCATCTCCCCCAACACGAAGACGAGGCCGGTGGTCGCCGCCACTTCGATCGCGGCGCGCGTGTCGGCGTCCGTGGCGATCACATTGTCGAGCACGGCGTCTGCGACCGCGTCACACAGCTTGTCGGGATGTCCCTCCGTCACCGATTCCGACGTAAATAGGGTCACTCCGCCAGGATTGGGCATGCTAGGTCCCCGACTCCCAGGACTCGGAATACGCCTTCTGCTCCGGCGTCATCGGCTCGATGTTGATCCCCATGCTGGCCAGCTTGAGACGGGCAACGTCGCGGTCGATCTCGTCGGGGATCGGGTAGACCTTCGGCTCAAGCTCGTCGACGTGGGCTCGCAGCCACTCCAGGCCGAGCGCCTGATTCGCGAAGCTCATGTCCATCACCGTTGCCGGGTGACCTTCGGCGGCGCCCAGGTTGACGAGGCGTCCGTCGGCCAGCAGGAAGATGCGCCGGCCGTCGGCCATCAGGTACTCCCGAGTGAATGGGCGGACTTCGCGTGATGCGCTCGACTGGGCTTCAAGGGCCGGAAGGTCGAACTCGTCGTTGAAATGGCCGGCGTTTGCCAGGATCGCCCCGTCGCGCATCAGCGGGAAGTGGTCGGCGCCCCACACGTTGAGGTTGCCGGTGGCAGTGATGAAGATCTCGCCGATGCGAGCCGCCTCGGCCGCGGTCATCACCCGATAGCCATCCATGGCCGCCTCCAGGGCGCGGATCGGATCGATCTCGACCACGGAGACGTTGGCGCCCAGACCATCCGCGCGCGATGCGATCCCGCGCCCGACCCAGCCGTATCCACCAACGGCCACATTCTTGCCGGCGAAGAGCACGTTCGTCGCGCGCAGGATGCCGTCGAGGGCGCTCTGACCGGTCCCGTAGCGGTTGTCGAAGAGATGCTTGCTGAGCGCTTCGTTGACCGCCAGGACCGGATAGCGCAGCTTCCCGTCGAATGCCATGGCGCGCATCCGGATCACGCCGGTGGTGGTCTCCTCCGTGCCGCCCACGACCGCGTCGAGCAGATCGGTTCGCCGTGTATGGAGCTCGGTTACGAGGTCCGCGCCGTCGTCCATCGTCACCTGCGGACGGTGCTCGAGCGCCGCGGCGATGTGCCCGTAGTAGGAGTCACGATCCTCTCCCTTGATGGCGAAGACGCCGATCTCGTGATGCGCGACGAGCGACGCCGCCACGTCGTCCTGCGTCGAGAGCGGATTGGAGGAGCAGAGCACGACATCGGCCCCGCCGGCCGCCAGCGTGCGGACCAGGTTGGCGGTCTCGGCGGTGACGTGCAGGCAGGCGCTGATCCGCCAGCCGTCCAGGGGCCGCTCCTCCGCGAAGCGCTCGCGGATCCCGGCCAGCACCGGCATCTGCCGGTCGGCCCACGCGATCTTCAGCGCCCCGGCATCGGCCAGGCCGATGTCGGCGACGTCATGCCTTACCTGCTGTCCCGTGGCCATGTCAGACGGATCGCCTCGCGCAAGGGTCGCATGAGTCCCCATCCCCCGGAGCGACGGCGACCGAGCCGCTCCACCAGTCGACAATACTCACGGTAGCCGAGTCGGAGATATGCCGCGATCGCCGGCTGGTTGTCGGCATGGACGTTGAGCGCGACGTCCGGTAGCCGCTCGAGGAGCTCAGCGGTCACCGCCGAAGTGACCATCTTGGCGAAATCGTGCCCGCGGTAGTCGAGGTGGGTCATCACATTGCCCACAACCCCGATCCCTTCCCGTGGGTTGATGACGTGGGTCCCGGCCGCGCTCACCAGCCGCCCGCGGAT